>JBBIHV010000001.1:0-74469 GCA_037446835.1 Sunxiuqinia sp.
AAACGTCCGCGGATCAACAAAATCAAAGAGTCGTTTTCCCGGATTTTAAGCCCGATGCTTTAGAAAGTCAACAGTGACACTGTTGCTTTACCCGGCTGGACCAATTCAGGTCAACAATATGTAATTTTCGATTTTTTTATACCTTTAGCCGAATTCTCAATACAGCCACCAAAGGCGAAAGGATCTATGAACCCGACTGACGACAACGAATTGTTTATCAAACTCAAGGATGGTGACGAACAGGCATTTAAAGTGCTGTTCCAGAAATATTATTCGTCCTTGTGCCACTTTGCCAGGCAATTTTTGGGCGACAAGGAATTGGCTGAAGAAACCGTTCAGGACATGTTTGTTAAAATCTGGGAAAAGCGCGCATCGCTGAACGTCGAAACTTCCTTTAAAAATTATCTCTTCCGCTCGGTCAGGAACCATTGCCTGAACCAGATCCAGCATGAAAAAATTAAGCAACAGTATGCCACTAAAATTCTAGAAACTGCCCATCAGGAAATTGATCAGGACCAGTATTACCTTGAAGTTGACCTGCTCCAACGGATTGAAAAAAGCATTGATTCGCTTCCGCCCAAACGCCAGGAAATATTCAGGCTTAGCCGCGAACAGGGCCTGAAATACAAAGAAATAGCCGACACGCTAAAAATCTCGGTAAAAACGGTAGAAGCGCAAATGGGCCTGGCTTTGAAATACTTACGCGACGAATTGAAAGATTACGATAAACATTTAATCACCCTCTTGTTCCTCTTTAAAAAATCTGGAAACACCAATAAGGGTTAAACCCAACCTACAATGTCTTATAACCGTATGGAACCAAATCAGAACATATCAGATAAAGATTGGGAGTTGCTCGCCAAATCGTTGTATGACCAAAATGCGGATCAGCCTGAAAATCAAATTGCTGCCGAGACCGATGTTTTGAAGAACGACGAAAAAGAACAGCTCATCCGGATTGCAAAACAAGTCGATCTTTATTTTGATTTAAAAAAATACCCTGCAGGTAGGGCTTGGGAGAACGTAGAAACCCGGATTCGTGTAGCAAATCAAAAAAAGTCAGGAATGAGAAGATTGGTCGCAAATCCGATTTTCAGGTTGGCTGCAGCAGTGGTTATCGGTGCAATGCTTTTGGTTTCAGGATACGAAGTCATTTATAATCAATCGGCTACCCGCGAACTGCTCGAAGTAACAGCCGCCAATCAGCAGGTAAACACAGTTACCCTTCCCGATGGGAGCCGGGTAAGCTTAAACTCGAATACCCGGCTGAAATATCCGAAGAAATTCGGGCGGAAAATCAGGGAAGTCAGCATCGAAGGAGAAGCTTTTTTTGAAGTCAAGCCAAATAAAAATAAACCATTTGTTATTCACGCCGGAAGTGCACAAATTAAAGTTTTAGGTACCAGCTTTAATGTAAACGCCTATCCGGCAACCAAAAAGGTTGAAGTAATTGTTGAAACCGGAAGGGTCCAGGTGGTAAACAAAACAACTGAAACCATCAAAACCGATGAATTGATCTTAAGCCCGGGCGATAAGGGAACGCTGGATTGTTCGAGCAATGCGCTGCTTAAAACAATCAACCTCGACCCCAACTTTTTGGCCTGGAAAACGCACAACCTGTATTTTAAGGCAACTTCGCTCAACGAAGTAATTGGTACGCTTGCAAACGTGTATAAAGTAAACATTCGTCTGGCCGATCCAAAGCTGAACGGACTGCTGCTCACTGCTCAATTTAACAATTACACCCTCGATTTTATCCTGAAAGTCATCGAATCGACCTTTAATGTCGAGGTACAAAACGTGAACGGGCAGTATATTTTGAAATCAAGATCCTAATTCTAAATTGAAATGCCATGAAAGCAATACGGATAATACCCCCGCTTTTGGTTTCCATAATAATAATGTCATTCATTGCAATGTCTGGAACGGCCCTTGCCCAAAATCAAGTGACCAAACCAACAGCAAAGCAAGACAAAATGGCCAAACAGGGAACCAAAAAAGACATTACAAAAGACGTACTTGACCAAAACATCAGCATTTATGCTGAAAATGAGACGCTTTCGAACATCATCGAGCGGATTTGCAAGTCCATGAAACTTGATTATTCGTACAATTCGAAACTGATTGAAGGGAAAAATATCAGTTTAAACGTTTCGAACAAACCCCTCAAAGCGGTTCTCGATCAATTGATGAAAGACTTCTACCTTCTCTTTGAAATTCAGGACAATATACTTGTTGTGCGCGATTATGTCCCTTTGGACAAAAGTCGCGATTACGATAAGAAAATCAGAAATTACAAAAATCAGACTGGTTTTGTTTTTGATAATCCCCGGAGGAAGTCGATCACCATTAACTTTAAATCGTCGAGCAACCTGATTATTATTCCGGTGGTCATAAACAACTCCGATACTTTAAATTTCATTCTCGACACCGGTGTCAGCTATCCGATCATTACCGAGCTTCCTTTTGTCAACAAGCTGAACCTTAACTTTTTACAGCCAATTAAAGTAAAAGGTCTTGGCGAAGGCGAACAGCTTACCGCATACCGTTCGGGCAACAACACCATCAGCATTCCCGGACTGGTTGCATACGATCAGGAAATACACATGGTGATCAACGAAAATTTCCAGATTTCACACATCCTTGGAATCCCGGTTCATGGCCTTATCGGGTTTAACCTTTTCAAAGATTATATTGTGAAAATTGACTACACCCAACATAAAATTACCCTAACAAAACCAGAGCATTTTACCTACCGCGAACGTGAAAAAGATATTGTGCTGCCGCTGATCTTCGATCAAAACAAACCGTTTGTCAGGACCAGTATTGTGACCGATAAAAACGAAGAAGTTCCGGTTAAACTTTTGGTAGATACCGGGGCCAGCGACGCCCTTTGGCTTTCGACCAGCTCCGACAGCCGGATTTTGCCCCCCGAAAACCACATCGAAACCTTCCTCGGACGTGGATTAAGTGGCGATTTGTATGGGACCAAAGGTCGGATTGGGGCTATTTGGGTTGGGCCGCTGGTGCTTTACGAACCCATTGTAGCCTTTCCGGAGAAAGAAATGGTTGACGGCCTCATTGGCAAAAACGACCGAAACGGAACATTGGGGGCCGAAATCCTGAGACGGTTTTATGTTACCCTGGATTATCCGAACAAACGGCTCATTTTAAGGCCTAACGGCAACATGAAAGACGAGTTCAACTGCAACATGAGCGGCCTCGAAGTGAGCAACCCAATGCCCGGCCTGCCGATATTCGTCGTGAGCAACATCCGGAAAAATTCGCCGGCCTACTATGCCGGTATCCAGGAGAACGACCAAATCATTGCATTAAACAATTCGACAAGCAAAACATTAACTTTAAATGATATAAATTTGCTATTTCAGAGCCAGGAAGATAAACGGATAAAATTAACAGTCCTGCGAAACGGGGAACAAATTAAAACCGAATTCTTCCTGAAAAAATTGTTTTAAATGAAACCAGCCTGCGGATTCCTAATTCTTGTTTTCCTTTTGTCGTTTAGCCCGGCCAGCGGACAAAAGGAAAACAATTCCGTGCTGGACAAGAAAATTACCCTCCAGGTCCAAAATACTTCCATTGCTTCCATTCTCGAAAAAATTTCAGCACTGGCGAAGGTTTATTTTTCATACGACGCCGTGTTAATTGATGCTGAAAAAAAAAACTCGGTTTCGGTAAACGATAAAACCCTTCAGGAAACGCTTGATCTGATCTTCGGTTCAAAGTTTATTTATAAAGTGCTTGACGACCAGATTATTATTGCCAATCCTGACGCCGACGGGGTAAAAAAAAAAGACGCCGACACCCTTGAAATAAAACACCCGACCATCATTTTCCGTGGCAAAGTGACCGACCGCGAAGAAAAAGATGTTTTGCCCTACGCCAGCATTTCAATCCTGAAAAGTACTCTTGGTACAATTTCGAATTCGGACGGAAAATTTGAGCTTAAAATTCCGGCAACGATGAAACCCGACACGGTAGTGGTTTCGTGTTTAGGTTATCGTTCGTTTTATCAGCCAATCAGCGAAATAGGCCAAACCGATTGCACCATTTCCCTTCAGCCGGTGTCGGTACAGCTAAAAGAAATTAAGGTTACCTACATCAATCCCGATGAGATAATCAGTAAAATCCTTTCGAAAATTTCGTTGAATTACCCGCGCGATGCGGAAATCATGACCGCATTTTACCGTGAAGTGCTGAAGCAGGACAACAAATACATCGACGTGGCCGAGGCCGTTTTGGAAATCAGGAAAGCGTCGTACGAAAATGCGTTCGCGCAGGACAAGATCAAGCTTATAAAAGGAAGAAAGAACCTGAACGTGAAGCCTTTCAAAAGTGTTGACTTTAAAATCCAGGGTGGCCCGTTTTACATCACCAAGCTCGATGTGGTCAAAACGCTCGACTCTTTTCTCGATCCTGAATTTCGTGAATTTTACAAATATACGCTCGATGAAATCATCGAGGTGAACAACCGCGACACCTATGTTGTGCGTTTCAAGCCAAAAGAAAAGGTTGATTATCCGTGCTACCAGGGGAAATTATATGTCGATATGTCAACGTTCGCGCTGGTCAGGGCCGAATTCCGCCTGAGCCGTTCGGGACTGAAGTTTGCCCACGAATCGCTCATCAAGAAGAAACCCAAGGATTTTTACGTCAGGCCAATTAATGCCGAATACAAAGTTAATTACCGCCGGGTTGACAACAAATGGCATTTAAGCAATGCCCAAACGTCGGTCCTTTTCAGGGTAAAAAGCAAAAAAGACAAAATTAACTCAACCTTCCACAGTATTTCAGATTTGCTGGTTACCGATTTTAAACCCGACGACGGAACGCAGTTTAAACGGAACGAACTCTTCAGCTCGAAAGACATTTTTACCCAACTCATTACTACCTACGACGAGAATTTCTGGAAAGATTACAACACCATTGTCCCTTCGGAAGAACTCAAAGATGCCCTCCGCGAATACTATCAAAAGAACGATTCCTTGTTCAGGATTAACGAAAAACCGAATGAAAAACAACATAAACCTTAAACCATGAAAAGCCTGATCCTACTTGCATTTATTTCCCTGAACGGCATTGCACTTTGTGCCCAGGACCAGGGCCAAATTTCGAAAATAGGCCGACAATTGGCAGATTATTACAATTATTATCCGAAAGAAAAAGTGTTTGTCGCGACAGACAAATCGCAATACAAGCCAGGCGAAACGATTTGGTTCAGGGCTTTTGTTTCGGCCTCCGACAACCAGCCCATTCGGGAAAACAACCGCGAACTTTTTGTTAAGCTATACGACAAAAACGGGAAACCCCTGATCCAGGATATTTTCAGGATTACTCAGGGCGCCGCTCCGGGAGACCTGGCCATTCCGGGAGACCTTCAAGCCGGTGAATATTTCCTGGTGGCATACACGCAAACATTTGCTTCTCCGGAAAGGATTTCATGCACGCCGCTCCGCATTGACCCGCTGTACAACAACCAGTTTGTGGCCGAAACCGTTTTAAAAGACAGTATTTCGGTTGCCGGACAAAAGAATGAACTTTTGGTCACACTTCACGAAATTTCAGGCGATATCAGGAAAAACACCACTTTCAGATACCAGTTTATGAACGGGGACGAAATTCTTGAAAAAGGGAAGGTCAAAACGGACGAAAAGGGTCGGGTGCAAATCCCGCTGACGATGCCGGAAAAAACCAACGGTGACCCGTTTATTTGCGAAATGAGTGATTCGCGGAGCGGTTGGTACCGGAAAGTGTGGCTGCCTTCAAACCTCGACCCGCTGGTTGTACGAATTTATCCTGAAGGCGGGAACCTGGTGAACGGGGTTCAGGGCAAGATTGGCTTCACGGCTTTCAATAAATGGGGAATCCCGGTTGATGTCGAAGGCAAAGTTACCAACCAGAACGGGAAAGAAATTGCCCAGGTAAAAACGTTTACAAAAGGCATGGGGCTGATTACCCTGAACGACGACAAAAAAGAAAAATATAAACTGGTGGTTACGGGCAAAACCGGCCAAAGCCAATCGTTCAATTTTCCGGCTTCGATGGAAGCCGGGCTTGCCCTTTCGGTTATCAAAGCAGATACGGCTTTTATTGCGGCCAACTTCATTTTTCCCGACAAGCAAAAACATCGGGTTTTGATTGTGGTTAGCCGGGCCGGAGACCTTTACTGGGCAGCAAATGTTGAAATAAACGGAAGCAGCCGCATAAAAATACCAACCAAAACCCTTCCCCAGGGCATCAACCTGCTTTCGGTTTTCTCGAACGAAGGTAATTTGCTGGCCGAACGGATCCTTTTTACCGATCGGAACCAAAAACTGAAAATTGACGTGCAGCCTGAGAAAAAAATGTTGCAGCCCAACCAAAGTATGAAAGTGGATGTACGGCTGACCGATGAAAACGGCAAACCGGTTTCAGGAAATATTGCCATTTCGGTGAGCGATAAATTCAGGAACAAAACGGCACCGCCCGAAATTGAAAAATGTACGTTGGTGGGTTCGGAACTTGAAACGCCGTTCTCGCTGATTTCAGGGGAATTCAAAGGAAAGATCAGCAACACGCCATTGCTCGACGTTTTCTTGCTCGCCAACCAAATAAAAAGTTTCGACTGGAACAAAATCCTGAACTTTAAACCAGGCAGTTCGCCCGATTTACGGACGATAAACAACGAGATTCGAGGCGTGGTAACCGACAAAAACAACAATAGAATTAACAAAGCAAAAGTTAGCCTGGTAAATAACCGGAACATTCAACTTTTTACAACCACAACCAACGAGGAAGGCTTGTTCTCGTTTTCGGGCATAAACACCTCTTCGGCTGACGATTACCTGGTTAAAGCTACCGACCCGGAAGGAAAACGTAAGCTGAATGTGGTTTATGGCAAAAACCTGGAAGGGCAGATTTCAACGTTTATCAGGAACGCTGCCTTGATGCTTGAACTGTCAGGAGAAGGAAAGTTTACAGATGTGAAATATGTAAAAGAGAATCCATCGCTTTTTGAAAAGGAACTTAAATCAAATCCGGGAAACGCCAATAAAGTTGACAACCAGCGCAGGATGCTCGAATCGGGCGCCAGTATAATGGATGTAATTAAGAGCCTGAAACCGTACAGAATTATGAACAATCAGATTGTTTTTAGCGGTTCCGAAAACTCGTTCGTGGCTCAGGGCGGGGCTTTGCTGATTGTTGACGGGCAACAGATGGGCACAGATATTTCAATTATTCAAAGCATTTCGCCGCTTGAAATTGACCACATTAACGTTTCGACCAGTGCGGTAGATATTCAGCAATACACCGGATTAAACTCAGTTGGAATTGTTGAAATTTACCTGAAGAACGGCAAAAGCAAAGAAACTGCCGCCAAGCCTGAAAAAAAGAATGTGTATGATGGGATGTTCCGTGTCCCAAACGCTTTCAGGGCCGAAGCCGATGGGAATAACAACACTACACTGCTCTGGATTCCGGTACAACAGGTTGACAACTCCGGAACGTTTGAGTTCACAGTAGCAGCCGGGGCGGTCATTTCCGATTTCGTGATCGAAGTCCAGGGAATTTCGGATAAAGTCCGCATGGGCAGCGGGGAGGCTAGGTTTTCGGTGGTAAAATAAAAAAGATAATTAGACCGAACATGGAGGCGCTTAAAATCATTTTGGTTATCGCATTTCTTGTTGCAAAAACAGCGACAGGCCAACAATTCAAGCCCACTCCCGATTCCTGTGCCGTAACAGTACATTTCATGTCAATGGAAAGGGTTCCTTATCCTGGCCGTTCAATTGTTTGTAAACCAGACAACAATAACCCAGAAGTCGAAATTACCGACAGCCTTGGAAAAGCAGAATTTCTTGTTCCAAAAGCGTCATCCTTCTCGTTTTTGGCTTACAACGGGAGTTTATTAATTGGCAATTACAACTTTTCCACCCCCAACAAACCTGGATTGTTGATGATTGATTTCGAAATTCAGGAAGACTTTTTCAATGAAGACCGGACCAACGAGGTATTAATCGATACCACATGGGCCAGCGACAGGAAACTTTCACCTACACCAAACATGATCGAAGTTGAGGTCAATCTCACCAATGATGAAGGCGTCCCACTTCCCCAAACCATGGTTTTGTTCCGTGATTCGATTAGCAAAAATGTATTTATCGGTGAAACAAACGACCAGGGAAGATTCAGCATTTTGATTCCTAAAGGGCAACAATATGGGGTGAGGATTACACGTTTGGGGAACCGTATCCCTATTTGCGACTTATCGACAAAAATTGATACGATGTTTACATCGCTCAAGCTCGATCTAAAATATAGTTTAACTGAAGAAATGCATTATTCTGAACTCATTCGAAAATCCTTCGAAAATTCCGAAAAGCAATTCTTGAGCGTTGATCGGATTCCCGATCTTTTCACCCTAAAAAATATGTATTTCGATTTTGATAAATCGACTCTTCAGCCCGCATCCTATCCTGAATTAGACAATTTGGTTTCAGTATTAAACCGTTTCCCAAAAATCCAAATCGAAATCAGAGGACATACCGATTATCTTGGCGAAGATGCGTATAATCAGAGGCTTTCTGAACGAAGGGCAACTACCGTTAAAAATTATTTGGTTGAAAACGGAATCAGTTCCCGCCGGATTCAATCGAACGGATATGGGGAAAAACTTCCGGTACAATCGAACGAAACAGATGCCGGCAGGCAAGCCAACAGACGTACAGAAGTTAAAATCATATCTCGCTGATTGAACTTATCGATTTAAGATTTCTGATTCCTTTCAATCAAGCCTGCCAGTTCTGCCAGTTTGATTGAATTCATCACCATATCGCCAAAAATCGGGTTTAATAATTGGTTTTGATTGAATCAATGGTAATTTTTTCGACCGATTTAAAGATTTCCATTCCGGAAGTAACCGATTGGGGACATTTGTTCATCTTCTTCAGAAAATCATTACCGGCTTTGTCGTAGGTTTTCACTTGTGAAACAAGTTCGCCGAGGCGTGGGTTCGACGACTTGGCTTTAACCTGAAATTCTGCGGCATTTGTTTCTAAGGCAGTCAAAAGTGAATCGGTAAGCACCGAAATTTCCTGAAGAGAATTCTGATAATCAGTCAGCGAAGTACTCCTAAAATTCTCCACACAATCGCCCAAGTTTTTTATGCCTTTTCCGAGGGTTGCAAAATCAGCCGATTTTACGGTCAACTCTTTTGATTGGTCGCATCCGCAGGCAGCAGGTTCATAAGGCAATCCAACCTGTTTGGGCGGAACGATTGGTGGTTCGGGGTCGCCAATAACCTCGTCGTCCGATGTCGGTTCGGTGGGAGTTGGCTCGGCAGGTTTGGGCTGATCTCCTTTGGTGGGGTCCGGTTTCGGCGTTGGATCTATGGGTGGAGTCGGTTCCTTTGGCTTGGGTGTCTGATCCGATTTTGGCTGTTCTTTTGATTTTGGTTTTTCGGTGTCGCCTTTGCAAAACTGCTGCCGTTTGGTGATGCGGTCCAAATCGCGCATGGCTTTTTCGTAATTTTTGTCAAGACCTTCCATTACATCTTCATGTTTCAGGATTTCGCCAACATTATCGCCAAATTTCTTGGCTGCCTCATGAACGCCTACTGCCCCGGCTGCGGCTTTGGTTACACTGGAGCCCAGGGCTTTCAGGGTGGTCAGCATTGCGCTTTCGGCAAATTGTTTACTGTCGGCGCTGCCCAGCAAATCAATCGCCGATTCGGCTGCTTCAGCTACCTCAATGGCAGTTTCGGCAGCGCCATGCACTTTCCCGCTGCCAAGGATCGTGAGTCCCGATTTAACCAGCAATTCTTCAGTCGATTTCACCAGTTCATCTCTTGCTTCTTCAAATTTTTCTGAATTTGCTTCCTCCTTCAATTTTTCCGTAGCTTCCACCAGGTTTTCCATGGCGGCCTCCTTCATTCGTTCAAGTGTTGCCTTGGTTTCTTCGTCACACTTTACCACCTCCACTTCCACTTCCGGACCGGTTTCTTCGCCGCATCTGGTTTTTGCCTGAAGGGTGGTTTTGCCTTCGTGCAAACCCTGAATCGTAACTTCGCTTCCTGAACCAACAGCCGACAAAATACCCGGGTCGGCGGGCTCAAATTTGACTAATTCAGCGGCATCTGATGGTTGCGCCTGAACCGGAACCGTTTTTATTCCTGATTGTTTTTTTCCATTGATATCGTACAGGGCAATCTGAGGAATGGCTTGTCCTCCGTTGTACGATTCAATTTTTACACACGATGCTTCTGCCTGGGTTTGTGCCGTTTTTCCTTCCGGAGTGGTGTATTCCACGAAAAGTGTTCCTTTTCCCGGAGATGCTCCGGTAATGTTAGCCGACGAGCCATCGGTCTCAACGGTCAGTACGGATGATGGTTCTGCCCAAAACCGGAATGTTCCGCCTTCAGGCTTGGCCGTGGCAACTACCATCGAATTTTCGCCAGCACCAAGTTCGGAGCAACCAATCAACGTAAGCACTGGTTTATCCGATTCTTTGTAAGGCATAACGGTTATTTCAATGGTGGTTTCGCTGGTGGTATATTCCGGCCCGTTCGGGGTATGGTGGGTTTTACTTTCACTCTCTTTCCAACTGCCCTGGTAGCCCTTGCCGGTTTTGGTCATTTTGCAGCTTTTGTCGGTTACCGCATCACCACCGCCACCGCAGGAGATGCTGTAGTCTTTAATCTCTTCTCCGTAATCTTTCCATTCGCCATAACCTTTTCCGCCACTATACATCCGGCCATTATACGATCCAACAGCTTTGATCCCCATGCTGGCGCCAAAAGATTTGGAGTCGGCGGAATATTCAAAATACAAGGAGGCTCCGGGCCTTGCCGAACCAGACGCATTATCGGTCCTGGTTCCGGCGGTAACCAAAATACCGTCAATGGTTTCCTGACTGTTCGATGATTCTGAACTTGAACCATTTCCGGTAACAGTTATACTTACAGGATCACCTGAATCGGAATGGTACAGAAAATCTTTTGCCGGGTTTTCGGCCTGGTTTTCAACTACTGCGGAAATTGTTCCGCTCGATGTTACCTTTGCCGTTTGATGATATTCTTTGGCCCATTTCTTTGTGCCTGCCATAAAACTACTGGCTGTATCGCGTTGATAAGTTGATTGATGGGAGATTCTGGCCGTGATGAGCCACAATTGCCGGTCATCTGAATTTTGCGCAAAAGAGCTAAAACCCGTGGAAAGCAGAATCAGGAGAATTGAAAATTGTCGTCGTTTCATGATTGTATTATTTACCGATTAGCAGGGTAAGTTTTTTAATGTCCTCTTCGTCATACGAAACCATGAACCGTTCGAGGTTACAGGTTTCGCCATAATACTTATGCTTTACGCACGACTCGTATTCGCTTTGCAGGAACTTTTTATCCATCGAAATGGTTAGAACAATAAACTGGATGGCCGATTTGGGCAGGTTTTTATTCCAGTATTCAGGATTGACTTTTACGATGGGTGGTAATGGGTTATCCTGATTTTCAAAACCTGACGAGGTGCTTACACGCGAAATACCACCTCCGAAGTAGGCCGGATTTTTAAGATCAGAAGGTGAGATTTGGGACCATTCATTTTCGAGAAAATCATTTAAATACTTGGCTGCAATTTCGTCTTTCTCCTTTTTGGCTTCTTCGCGGGCGACCGAAAATGCTTCTTCAACGGTTACCGGAACCCAGTATGGTGGGCGCGAGGGGTCGTAAATCACATAAGTAACCTTGTTGTAAACATCGATTCCAGGAGCGATGGTTTCTTTTTTTAAGGGAATTGTAAACATGCACTTTTCGGTGTTGAAACCATTCCAGTAGCCCGACATGTTATTCAGAAGGATCGACCATTCGGGCGGTTCGATGGCATTGTAGGTTATTTTTCCTTTGGAATATAAATAGTCGCTGAACTCGAAACTTACCCTTGCAGGAACGCCGTAGGTACAGTTCAGCTTTTTGGAAATATCGTAAATCCGCGCCCTGCCCATAAAACCTTTGATTTCAGCCAATACGGAATCCTGCCTGACAATGGAAACAAGTTCTTTTATTCGTTCCATGTTGGCTGCCATTTCGGCAGGCGTAAACTTCTGGTACAGAGAATAGTTGGTGCGGCTCAAAATTTCGAAAGTGCCGGGCTTGTCGCCCATGTGAGGAAGTTCCTTTTGTGCAACAGCAATTATTGCCAATGGCAGAATAAAAAGCACAGTAAAAAAAAGCAGTTTCATAATGAGTAAGGCTAAGTTGTTGCGTCCCAAACAGGTACATTCAGAAATTCGGAAAGAATTTTGGCTTCGCAGTCTATTTTTTTCTTATTGCTATGGTCAATGACGTTAATCCGTTTGCCGTTTTTTAGTACTAAATTTAGTTCAAAACTGTAGTAATTGGAATTTTTACCACTGATAAACTCTGCTACGATTTGCAGGGCATGAATAAACTCTAAATGCACACAATCTTCGGTCACACCGTCAATAACCACCGTTTCTCTTGGTTTATGTTTCTTCCAGAAGAGGCCTATCTGCTCGTCGAAAACGATTGGAAGTATTTGCCTGTAAAGTAAATACCCGCCCACGCCAGCAAAAATCAAACCCAATCCAGCGACAACCATTAATTCTGTTGTAAAGGCTGTCAGGTATGATTCCCAGATGATAAGCACAACAAGGCCCAATCCCGGGACAAGAAATATTAACGCGAAAAGCAAAGCGCCAAAAGTTGTCCTGAATTTGATACGGTGAGGATTTACCCGGACAAGTTTAAAGGTACGGAAGTTAGCTCCCCCGCGACAAGCACTTTTCCATTCGGTTTGAGTAGCGATTGGGTCGTTTAAAAGTGAAGGGTCAAAGGGTTTTGCCTGGACAAACAAATTTTGTAAATTTTGAGTGATTTTCTCAAAAACGTTGGTTGTTTCCATCCTGTTTTGATTTTATTCATATCTAAAAATGCTAAAAACCTGATTCATACAAAGCAGAATAAATAGTATTATTTCGTTGTATTTTCATGCTAATCTTGCGGTACACCGTTGATGGACACGTGCTTTTTACCGGTATCCCGTTCGTACCAGTACGAAATGGTATTGCCTGGCTTCTGCTCCGAAGTTATCCGGCCCTGATCGTCATACGAAACCGAGTACACAAACTCGCCGTTCGATACTGTAATTTCGCTTTTAAGCTTGCCATCTTCGGAATAAATCTTGGTTTGGGATGATATGTTCGGAAATTGTCCGGAAATCATTCCATCTGATTTGAGCGTACCATTTTCGAAGTATTCTCTCGAAGGACCGGAAATATCGCCCTCCGGTCTCATCTTTCCTTCCATTTTGAGTTGTCCGCTGGGGTAAAATGTTTTCAGAACACCGTTGGGTTCGCCGTCTTTGTACATTTGGTTGGATACGAGACGTCCCAACTGATCGTAAAATTTATACGATCCGTCCACTTTGCCGTCTTTCAGGTTATATTCCCTCATTATTTTCCCGTTGGCATAATATTCCTTTTTGGGGCCATTGAGCGGGTCGTCGTCAGCATTCTGAAGAGATAAGCACGAATTGGCACAAAAACATTCGCCGCCAAGCATAACCAGTAAAAATAAAATTGGAATGAACGTTTTCATAGTGATGTTTTAAAAACTTTGGCCTAATATTTAAGGGATCAATTTTCAATCAAAGGAATCAAGCTTGAGACCTTCAGCTCATCCAAGGGCCTGTAGACATAATAGTAGCCATCTTCTGCTTTCAAACAACCGTCCAGTTTGCGTTTTACTTCCTCTTTTTTAGGGATTTCGAGCCACATAAATTGGATAGCTGAACGAGGTAATGCCCTGTTCCAATAATCAGGATTGGGGCGCATCACCGGGGTTTCATTTTTTTCAGAACCGATTCTGGAAATTGTTTCCGGGTGCCCGAAATAGGCAGGTCCATCTTTTTCGGCTTCTGAAAATCCGGAAAATTCGTTTTCCAGCATTGGAATAATCGTTTCCACCTGAATTTTATCAGGCATGTATTTCCAATAGTCGATTAACAGCCGGAACACTTCACGGATAGTAACCTGGTTCCAATATTCTGGCCGTTCAGGATTAAAGAGAATCAGGTTGTCGCCGTAACGGTCGATTCCGGAAGAAACCTCTTCTTTTACACCCGGAAGAAAAAAGAGTTCGCGCAATGCTAACGTACTAGTATGTGCGCCTTTTTCGCTAAATGCGGGATTGGTTGGGTTATATGTGTTGCTATAATCTGATACATTAAACCCGTTGCTGCAAAACTTCTCGGTCATGTTCACCTCAAATCGCCATTGAGGAGGTTCTGATGTCTGCTTTACTTCTTTCCCTTTTCGCAGCGACCAGGTTTCAAAGAAAAAGCAAACAGTACTGGGAAGGCCATATCCGAATTTTGTATTGCAACGGCCACCATTCAGATAGCAATATCCGTCGTAGCCCTTATTCTCTTTCAATACTGGCAGCTTGCGAAAAACATCAATCAAGGCAAGAAGCTTTTTCGTGGCCTCATCAGATTCTGAACTCGTAAAACCACAAAAATCACCATACTGATCAGGGCCCTGACTATTCAACGCAGATGTTTTGATTTTATAAGTTCCAGGCTTTTCTTTCAACAAGATTTTATCCTGAGCGGAAAGTCCATTCAGGGAAACGCAAAAAATGACAAAAATGACTGCCGGCTTTTTCATTTCCGATATTTTTTCAATTTCTCTTATTTTCCCTTTTGATGTAAGGAAAAATCGATAGTAATGGTTTGTTTCTCATCGGAGATTGGATCCCTTACTTTTTTTGTTTCATTTTGCTGAAGGAATTTATCGGTTGCTTTGCCATCGTAGGGACCGAAAATTACTTTTAGCGGAATCCGGATGTCTCTTTGGACGGGTTTGGATTCATCAGGTTCATTGTCACAGGTTCCTTCAGCTTTCCTCGAAAGTATTTCTTCGCCTTTTACAGGAAGCGAAGTACCTTTTGCCTTCAGCACATATTGGCCATTTTCAAAAAATTCGAGTTCGATGCGGGTGTCGTCCTGCTTTTTGCCCTTGAACTCGCTTTCGTGAGAAATGCCCTGACCTTTTACCTTCATCGAACTTTTCTTTGTCGTAACAAGTCCGCCTTCGCGCCCCGATTCGCATTTATGACAGCCATCTTCTATGGTTATTTTAGATACTTCATCGGTATAAAATGTCATGGTTCCATCAGTCCACGGAATACCTTTACGTTCCAGCTTCCACTCGCTGAACGTGTGATTATGAATTACCTCTTCCTTGCGGTATTGCTGATCCGTTTGATTACAGAAAACACTGTATTCTTCAACGTTCGTCGAATCGAGGTCTGAACTGATGGTGATCGAAACCGGGCCGGTGAAGGCACAAATTTCGTATTTCGACAATTTATCGATCAGTTGTTTCGACATTTCATTCATCCCCGATTTAATTCCCTGATAGTCCATTGTTGCCCAAGTGTAACCGGCATCGGCAATGCAATTCACATTCTTCCGTTCAAGACAAACTGCCCGTACCATGATTTTCTTACCCTCGAAGGTTTTCAGGCTTAATTTCACGAAATAGTCCCAGTTCATGTCTTTTCCGATATTGACCAATTCCTGTTGATTTTCATCCCCTAAAAGTTGGTTCAATCTTTCTCTTGACAACCGTGTGCGGATGCCACTATGCGTAGTAATCTTTGCACAGGGGAAGGCATCTTTCAGGTAACTTTCCATTACGGTTTCATACGAATCGGAATATTTTACAGCGGTATCGCCACTTGAAACACAGACAACCAAAAAATTAGGTTCTATGCTGATAACCGGAGACGAAAAGAGCAGGAATGCTAGTACAATCAGATAGATGCGTTTCATTCGGTTAAAATTTTACAGTTTGGAAGTAATTTGCTGATTTTACTGATTTCATCAGCGCTAAGCTGGGTCTTGGCAAGTCCGAGTTCTGTCAACTTTTTCATTGTACCAATTTTTCCGGTGATTGAACTTAGCGGATTCAAATCAAGGTACAAGGTTTCCAGTTTCGTCATTCCGGCCATTGCCGCCGGAAGTTGTGAAATGTTGTTATTGAAGAGCCCGACACGAGTCAAATTGCTGAAAGTGCCTATCTGTTCAGGAATTACGCTCACCGACGAACCAAAATTGATGATGTAGAGTTCTTCCAACGGATATTCTGCCGCATTTTTCAAAATTTGTTCCAGGTTAACCGCAGTGCCTTTTGTGTCGCAGGTAACAATCAATGTTTTGATGCCCCTGAACAAACTCATCTGGTCAATAATAAGTTTTACTTGCGGCCACGACAGGTTCAGAACGAGTGTCGGAATGGATTCGAGCCATTCGTTGTTTTTTATTGCCGGGTTTTCGTCTTCCTTGTATTCCTCCACAATTTCTTCGCGCAGTGGTTCGGCCAAATCCCATTTGCCTTTTCCTCCTTCCTGAACGATTTTCATCATCTGGTTCCACAACTTGTTGCTGTAATCATCGTTTTCCTGCTGAATTTTGGCCGCTTCATCCGGTTTAATGCCTTCACTCCCTGGTGGCAGGGTTTGCGGTTTGCCCTGACGCAGGGCCGAAGTTAATTTGGCAGCCAATTCCTGAATTTTCGAGTTGGCCGCTTTGGCTGCTGCGGCATCGCTCCAATTGGTGCTTTTCCGGATTGCAGACATTTGTGCACGGAGGGAAGCCGCGTCGTTGCCCGTATTCTGGGCTAAAGCCGACATACAAATGACCAGAAACAGAAAAAGGATTTGTATTTGCTTCATTGGTATGGTTTTGAATGAAACCTAATTGCTTTTTTAAGTAATTAAACCAATTAATTGTCGTGTTTCCAATTCACTCACCCCTTCGCATCTGCGATGCTTCGCCCCTCTCTGCTTGCAGAGAGGGGAAAGATCCGCTTGCGGATCTGGGGTGAGTTTAAAAGATTCATTTTCGGTATTCTTTCTTAACTTATTCAGCACCGATATACACATATTTAGGCTTGATATGGTTGTAACGGTAAACGTCGCTTAATTTGCTCAAATAGGAACTAATTGCCAGAAGTCCCATCAATCCAGGCTCGGAACTATTATCAACGCCGGTTTGAGTGGCAGTAACCTGATTGGTCAGTTTTTCAAGACGGTAATAAGGCGTTAGAGAGGCTTGTGTAAAACTTTTGTATCTCGACAAAATATCTAGGTATTTCGGGCTTTGCAGGTTGCAGTAACTAATCTGGAGGTTTCTGATTTGACCCATGTAAGACTTGATTGCATCATCATTCGGCCGATTCTCCTTCTTATACTCTTCATTCAGTTTGGCTTCCAGTTGGTCAATTTGTGTAAGCAGGTTCTGCGATTCTTTGGAGGTTTCCAATTCCTCAAATTGCTTCATGTATTTCATCGATTGCGCCCCAATGCTGTCTGCCAGTTGTCTTTGTTTTTCCGCCAGTTTGTAATCTTTCATATCGGAAGCAGCTTTTTGTTGGTAGGCTTTCGGGTCGGCCATCACTTCTGCTTTCTTCTCGGTGGCATACGCTTCGGCCCACGCGGTTTTTCCGGCTTTGTCCATTTTTTTAAGGTTTTCGACTTCACCCATCGAAATGTTCATGCTTTGTTGCATCATTTGGTCGGCCAGCGCTTTCTTCTGCGCTTCGTAAGCTTTCTTCTGATCGCCTGTTGCGCCCTTGTTTGCCTTTTCGAGGGCCATCATTTGTTGCATCAACTCCGGAGACACTCCGGTTCGTGCCATCGCATTTTGCTGCATTTTGCCTTGGTTTGCCTCCATTTTTGCTTCAATGTCGTCTTTCCGGCGCGAAATTTCTTCGTTCAATTTGTCATTAACCTCGCTGATCTTCTCCATAAAAGCCGTTTTCGCATCATTTTCTCCTTCGGTGCATAGTCCCGCTGGAGGATTGGGTAGTTGGCTGAGAAACGCTTCGGGCATGGTCTGCGCGTTTGAAAAGTTTACTGAAATCATCAGTAGAAATACAGCTAGAAATGTTTTCATAATCGCATTGTTTTTAATGATATAAAAATCTCTTGAGCCCACTCTGAAAACTCTTTTTTGTTATGTTTCTTTTCGGAACAGATTCATCCCTTACTTCTTATTTTCATTTTTAGTTTCAACCTTTTTCCCGGTGTTTTGATTGGCGTTTTTCGGCTTATCTTGTGGCGCGGTGGTGGTGAAAATCAGTTCATTGCCGTATAAAACCTCTGAACCACTTTTCACATAAGCTCTCACATAATAGGTAGTACTGGCTTTTAACCCGCTAAGGATTGATATGCCGCTATTTGTCGGATTTCCGGGAGCTATTGACTTTTTGCTGTTAATCGTCGGAGAAGGTTTTTCCGAAAAACAGACTCCTTTTTCGTTTATCGGTGAACCCTGAACGGTGAAACTACACTTTGCCCGGTCAGACTTTATCTCTGATATTTTGACTGTGGTAACTGAAATTTTTGCTTGTTGTGCCGAGGTGCTTGCATTGTTAAAACTTGAAGTTTGTGCTGCTGGCAACGACAAAGCGAAGGTCATTAAACCAACAAAAACGGCTGATTGATAATGGTTTTTCATTTCTTTTTGATTTAAATGGTTTCTAAATGATCTGAAATTTAAAAGACAGGCCCTTTCCAAAATGAAGAGCCTGTCTGAAAGTCTCTTTAGAGCTTGATAAATTCCACCCTTCGGTTCAACGCTTTGTTTACAGGTGTATCGTTTGGCGCTACCGGCTGGCTTTCACCCATTCCGTCGGTAACCAGCCGGTCGGCATTTACCCCGAATGATTTGGCCAGTTCGGCTTTTACAGATGCCGCACGGCGTTTCGATAAATCCAGGTTGGCCGCATCTTGTCCGTCCGAATCCGTATGGCCAACAATTTTTACTTTAACGTCAGGTACTTCGTTCAGGATCTTGGCAATGTCGTTCAATGTGCCGTAAGATTCCGGTTTTACTTCATCTTTGTTTACATCGAAATAGATTCCGTAGGTCACCAGTTTGCCTTCCGTCAGCAGTTTATTGCGGGTATCGGGCGCTGCAGTCGTAATTTTAATGTTGGAGATATATGATCCGCATGATGCTCCCCGATATAGTTTGAAGCACAGGCGCGAGAATTTACTCCCTTCGTAGATATTGGTAGGCACATCCAAAACTTTTCCTCCGGAATGATAGATACGGACCCGGCGGTTTTGAACCCACAAAATAACGTGGTTTACTTTCTCGGGTAGAACCAGCTTATTCGTTGAGGAACCGGTGAGCTTTTCATTTACTCCTTTTTTATATCCTTTGGTTTCCCATATATTTTTTTCGATTGTTACGTGTAACCCGCAAGTTCCCGGGTCCCCGTTTTTATCCATTTCGCTGTGGCCACCTTCTCCAAATATGACAATATCAGCGGCAATCCGGGGCGCTGCAATTTTAGGAACAATATCCATTTCAAGAATAAAATTCTTCGGAAAGTCAATGTCCTGCATAAACCAGTATGTTCCTTCTGTGCTATTCAAATTAAACCAGTTCCCGGGAGCAATATTTAAGGTGTTCACTTCTCCGGCAACATCAGTCGTCCAAAGTGCAGGGAAATCACCCACCGCATCCTGGCTGAAATCTTCGAACAACAGGACTTTATCGCCGGGAACAAAATCGTAATTTGAATAAGCCTGAAGTGAAGGAGCTGCATCTTTTGCCGATTTTACTGCCGAACCGGCTGACTGATTCTGCGCTTTAATTGAATCGGCTTTTGCATCGGCGGGGCTTTTCTTCTTAAAAAGGCCTTTTACCCCATTTTCAACATTATCCAATCCTTTATTAATTCCCTGATCGACATTTTTATTGGCCCTGTTGTTGGTCTGTCTTTTCAATTTGTCTTTTAAATTAATTTGGGCATCGACGTTAATGATTCCCATACAAAAAATGACCGCGAGCAAAAATTTCAAAGTTTTCATATCGTTAATTTTTGGGTTTTCAAATCATTCCTGATATTTAGGAGCTTATCCAAATGTCGGGATACGGAATTCAATTTTTTAGAGTAAATTTAAGTTGGTGAATACCAACTCCTATCCCCTAAAAAGGTGATTTTGAAGATCCGCTGTAAAATCCCCTTTTTCAGTGATCAACAGGATTGCCTTAACGTATAGTTTTGTTAATGTATAATAACCAAGTCATGTCGAAATTTCAGTTTGTCAAGCGGTTCCTGGCTTTTTGCATCTTCACCATGCTCGGTCTTTGTCAGGTATTTCCTCAGTCTCCTGATGATATTCGTCCGTTGGTCGGGAAACTCCTCCTTCAGGATTTTCGGAAAATGAAAGTGAATGCGACCGATACAGTTTTGGTGAATATCCTTCTGAAAAGGGCTAAAACCTATACGCTAAGCAGGAATGACTCGGCATTGGCGATTATTTGCCAAACGGTGATCGACGCCGAAAAAGCAGGTCTGGTTGCCAACGTATCGCTCGCGTTGGAAGCTCTGGGCGAATATTACCTTACCCATGAGAATTTTTCGGAAGCTACGAATTGGTTTATCCAAGCGTTAAAGCTGGAAGAAAAGCGTGAAAATCAAATCCGGATAGCTGATTTGAACGATTTGTTGGGTGTGGTTTATTTTTATCAGGAGATTTTCCCGAAGTCGCTATCTTACAGCAAAAAAGCGCTTTCAATTTATCAAACATTGAATGATACTGTTGGGATTGCCAAAGTGCTCAGCCATTTGGGGGCGTTGTATAACTCGCACGAGTATTGCGAAAAAAGAACCCCGGAACAAACCAAAACCGATTACGAAACAGCACTGGACTATTTCCAGCAATCGCTTCATTTGCTTGAAAAAAAGAAGGTCCAGGATGGGGTTGTGCAGGCCTGGTCGAACATTGGGAACGTGTACCGCAGGATAGGCCAGCTCGAAAAGGCATTCGAATTTACGCAAAAGGCTATCGGTTATTACCGCGAAACCAAAAATATGAACCACCTGGTTGGCTCGCTTCGCGCGTTGGGGCTTATTTACAACCGTCAGCAAAAATACGACCAGGCCATGACCTGTTTCCTTGAATCAAAAGAAATTGCCACGCGCGAAAAACTGACCGACGGCATCCAGTTTTTGTACGAAGATATTGCCAAAACCTATGAAAATCAGCACGATTACAAAAAATCGCTGGCCTACTACATCAAATACATGACCCTCCGCGATTCGGTTTACAACAACGAAAAATCGCGACAGATTTTCGAGCTGGAAACCCTTTACCAAACCGAAAAAAAACAAAACGAAATTGAGAGACTCACCCTGATCAAACAGCAAAAGACCACAATCAATTACATCCTGGTTTTCTTGTTGATCTTGATTTCTGTGATCAGTTTTTTACTCTGGCGAAACATCAGGCATAAAAAAACAATTGCCGAGCAAAGCCTAATTTTAAAGGAAAAACAAATTCAGGAACTCGAAAAAGAACGACAGTTGATTGCAGCCAAATCGTTGCTCGAAGGAGAAGAAGCTGAAAGGGCCCGGCTGGCAGGCGATTTACACGACGGACTGGGCGGACTTCTTTCGGGAGTCAAATTAAAACTATCGTCTATGAAAGAAAATGCAGTGATCACCCACGAAAATCTGGCCCATTTCAGCCATGCGCTCGATCTGCTCGACTCGTCGATTACCGAACTGCGGCGCGTGGCCCACAACCTGATGCCTGAAACCCTGATGCACTACGGCCTACGGACTGCGTTGAACGATTTCATCAGGCAAGTGGTTCCTGAAGGCCGGCCCACCATCCGGTTCAACACGTTTGGCGACGACTTACGCTTTAATAAAGAGCTTGAAATTACCGTTTACCGCATCACCCAGGAACTGGTAACCAATGCGGTGAAACATGCACAAGCCAAACAAATCGACGTTCAACTGTTTACCGAACCCGACCGCATTTGTGTTCAGGTAATTGACAATGGAATTGGGTTCGATCCTGAACTGCACGACGAGGCAAAAACAGGGAAAGGCCTGAAAAATATTCACGACCGGGCCATTGCATTTCACGGACGGTTCGAAATTTTAAGCCAATTGGGGAAAGGGACTGAAAGTACTGTTGAATTTTTTGTAAATTAGGGCAATTTGATTGTTCCAATCCGATTGCTATGCCAAAACTCATCCTGATTGTTGAAGACCATCCCATCGTGAGCGAAAGCCTGTCGCGAATAATTTCTGATTCAGGTCCTGATATTGAATGTTTGCACGCCGCAAACGCCGCCAAAGGCCTGGCTTACCTCAACGGCAATACCTTCGACCTGGTTGTTCTCGACATTAACCTGCCCGACATGAATGGCGTTGAATTCTGCAAAATTGCCAAATCCCGTTTTCCCGATCTGAAAATCCTGGCCGTAACTTCGGTTGCCCAGCGCCATGTGGTTGAAAAAATGCTGGAGCAGGGTGCCGATGGCTTTATCCTGAAAACTTCTGACCTTGACGATATCCTCGGTGGGATCAGGCACATTCTTGACAGCAAAGAATTGTATCTGGGCAAAGGAGTGAAAGAACTGATGAAGGGAATTTCAAACGATAACCATGATCTTCCGATGATCACCAAACGCGAAAGCGAAATCCTGAAACTGATCGCCGACGGGTTGACCAACCAGGAAATTGCCGATAAGCTATTCATCAGCAGCTTCACCGTCGATAGTCACCGAAAAAACCTGCTCCTGAAATTTAATGCCAAAAACACAGCAACACTAATTAAGACAGTCGTTTCCAAAGGAATTATTGATGTGGATTAAAACATTCCGAAAAGTAATTCGTTCGACAAAAGCTTGTCATCATTCAGCCCGGTAAGAGTACTTTTAATTTCCTCAAACTCGTGTCTGCAACCAATCAATGCCAGCGAAACCTTTTTGTTAATTTCTTCCTGAATGGCCCCTGAAATAGATACCTCAACCAGCATTCCACGCTCAACCAGCAAACTGATCTGAATTTCACCATTTGCAGTTTCCAGGGTATTGGTAAAACGGTAGCGGGGCGAATAGCCAAAAATCCAGTCCCAGGTTTGGTATTTCTCGATCGAAAGTTTCTGAATGGCTTCCAAATCTTCCGAAGTAGGCCGATAAATCCGGGAATCCGGTAAACTTTTGCTGATTTCGTCGAACAGAAATCCGGTAAATTCTTCAACAGAAATCGGACAGGGCAGGTAGTTGGCAATGTTAGTCACTTCGCTGCGGTTACTCTGCACGGCCTTGTCTTCGAACCTGGAAAGATCAACTTTCAGCGCTCCTTTTAAGGCATCGAGACGACTGTCGAACAACAAGGTTCCATGGTGCAAAACCCGGTTTTTATGCACATGCTCTGCATTTCCCGAGATTTTTTTGGCGTTGATCAGCAAATCATTTCGCCCGGTGGTGTAAGCCTCAACACCCAGCTTTCTCAGGGCTTCAATTACCGGAACAGTAAAAATTTTGAAGTTGACTTCCGAAATCTTTTCGACATTCCGGATAAAGGTAAAATTCACATTTCCCGGATCGTGAAAAACCGTTCCGCCACCCGAAAGACGCCGTACAACCGGTATGTGGTGTTTTTGTACAAACTCTTGATTAATTTCAGCCAGTGCATTCTGGTGCTTTCCAACCACCACCGAAGGACGGCTGCGCCACAGCATAAAAAAGTCTTCCTGAAAGTTCTTCAGAAAATATTCTTCGGCCGCTAGGTTGAAATACGGATCGGAGTTGGGTTGATTGATGCAAAGTGTGATCATTTCGGCAGAATGGTGAATTTGAATCCCTTAGAGTTAAACCTATTTCATTTCAACCCTTTTCCATTTTTCCAAGTGATTTCAGATACTCTTTATTATAAGCTTCTCCGCGACTAAGAAGGTATTCAAAGCAGACAGTATTGTCCAAAATCACCAAAATGAAAAAAGCCCTATATGATCCCAGCCTGATGCGGTATGTATGCTCAAATCCTTCCAATTTTTTGCACTCGGTAAGTTTCTCAACATTCGTGGCATTTTTAACTTCTTCAATTTTTCTGGACAGTGCAATTTTGTATTTTCCGGTCAGCTTTTGAGCAGATTTGATGAATGCTTTGGAATATTGAATATTCATGCCTTAAGCCATTTTTCAAATGCATTTTGCTCTTCCTCTGAAGCCATTATTTTCCCATCCGGTTCTGATAGTAATAACTCCCGGTAAATATCTTCGTCATTTACAAAACTGGCTTCTGTAATCAAAAGGTTCTCGATAAAAGCTTTTAAACTATTTCCTTCAGCAGCAGCCATAATCGACAATTTCCGAAAGGTATCATCTGGAATGTCAATTAATTTTCTTTTTGCAGAAACTGTATTCATTGTATTTTTTTTCAAATATATAATGTATATATGGTATATACAAATTTAAACCTATAATTCCACCATGATCCCAATCGTTGGCAACACCGTTCCCGAAGTATTTTTCACCCTCCGCAGCACGTAGCGAGTTCCGTTGTCGGTAGTCAGGAAATTGCCGCTGGCATCGGTTTCACGCACCAGAATATCAGTCGATTGTGATTTGAAATTATACAGGTTTTGAATGTCGATGTAAAACTTCAAAGTCATTTTTTTCAGGTAATACGCTTTATCCACGCGCACATCGAGCTGGTGAAATGCGGGAAAACGCAGCGAATTAATTTTCGTGTAGTCGAGATATGGCCCGCCTTGCAGGTTCCAGGCGGCAATCAGCGTCGAGCGGTTCATGTCGTAAGGCGTGTAAGGCAACCCGCCAACATGTCGAAAGCGCGTGCCCACCTGCCAGCCACGTTTCAGTGCAGCGCTTCCGGTGAGGCTCAAAATGTGCTTGCTGTCCCAGTTTGAGACGATATATTTTTGGTTCCCATCCTGAAACTCGCTGCGAACCAGCGTATAAGAGAGGTTCAGGTTATATTTCGGTGAACTGATTCGGGCCTGAAATTCAGCGCCGTAAGCTCTTCCCCCGGAAGTGGAAGTCACTTCTTCGTCGCCAATCACGCCATAATCGGCACCTTTGTTGGCCAGCGAAATGCCATCTTTTACCGAAAATGGGTAGTGCTGGTAATTTTTCATAAAACCTTCGACCGAAAACTGCATGGCCGTCGCCGGTTGAAATTCCACGCCGAGAATATAATGATCGACTGAAATGTATTTCAGGTCGTTGGCCTTGTTCACAAACTGGCCGTTCTGTTTGTAGCCCAAAGTGGTGTAGGCCGGAAGTTGAAAATAGCGCCCGGTATTCATGTTCAGGCTCCATTTCCCGGTCAGTTGGTACGAGGCCGAAAACCGTGGCGAAAATTGGTTCATCAGGTTGGCCATTCCGGCTGAATATGTGTTCGCGTCCACACGGAACCCGGCAGAAAGAGTCAGGCGCTCCTTCAGAATTGGACGGCTGATTTGGCCAAACAGTCCGTATTTCAACAGATTGAGCGCAGTGTTGTAATTTACGTTCTGGATATTTCCGGCATAAAACCGTTTCTGAAAGGTGGTGTTGGTATAATGCGCAAAATCCAGGTCGCCCCCCCAATTTAGTTTGTACCCATTCATCCGGTGGTTGTCTTCAAACCTGATCCGGTTCTCGAGTTCCTGCGAAGCATAATCCAGAATTTTGTTGCTGGGCGAACTTTCGTCGTTTTCCAGATATTTAATAATCGAATTGTTCAGGTTGCTTTGACTGACGGCCACCGTTTGGTAGCTTTTGTCGCCGTAATGTTTATAAACGGCGCCAAACGTGTAACTCCACTGCTGGTTTACCGGAAGCTGGCTCAGGATGTATTTCTGCTGATCGTCGGGATTTTTGATCCCCAGGTTCAGCGCATTTAAATCGATGGCCCCCAAACCGATAAAAGTTAGCTCGTTTTTTTCATCGAACCGGGTTTTCACTTTAAACTGCATGTCGTTAAACGTGGGCAAAAACGGCAGTTTCAGCGCGCTGAACAGCAATTTCAGGTACGAACGGCGAACCGAAACAATGAAAGTAGTTTTCTGTCCAATCGGCCCATCCAGTGTTCCGGAAACTTCCGAAGCGCCCAAAGTACTCCTGAATTTCAGTTTATCGGCATTTCCGTCCACCTGCGAAAACTCGAAAACACCGCTCAGCGCATTTCCACGGTCGGCCGGAAATGCTCCGGAATAGTAATTCACTTCGCGCAGAAAATCGGCATTCAGGATACCAACTGCCCCGCCCGACGCGCCCTGCGTGGCAAAATGGTTGATGTTCGGCACTTCAATCCCGTCGAGATAAAACCGGCTCTCGGAAGGCCCACCGCCACGAATAATGATGTCGTTGCGGAACGAAGGCGACGATAAAACGCCGGCAAACGATTGGATAACCAGTGAAATGTCGCGGTTGGCGCCCGGACTTTTTTCAATTTCGGCAATACCGATGGTTTTGAGCGAAACCGGGCTTTCCTCCGTTTTTCGGTATGGCGAGGCCTTCACGGTAACTTCGTCAATTTTGGTATCCGATTGTTCCATTTTTATGTCAAGAAAACTCGCCTTGGCATTGTTTACCTCAATTTGCGACGATAAAACATTTTGATAGCCAACAAACGAAGCCTGAATCCGGACAAAACCTGGGGCAAGTCCATGAAACTGAAAATTTCCATTTCCGTCGGTCACCGTTGCAACGGTTGTTCCCGAAATAATGACGTTCACAAAAGGAAGCGGTTCGTTGCTCATGGCATCAGTAACCCTTCCTTTCAGGACCGCTTGTTGAGCCATCAGACCATAATGCGATGCAATTAAAACAATGCTGAAAAGTATCCAATTCTTCAAGATTTTTCTATATCTGATCATTTCGTTTAACTTTAATTCGGATAGATTAAACACGAATTACAAATGAATGTTTAAGCTTGCCATTTGTTTTTTTTAAATTTGCCTGAAATTTACGTTTATGAGATTGGTTGTTCAACGGGTCAGTTCGGCTTCGGTAAAAGTAGATGCTTCCATCGTTTCTGAAATTACTTCCGGACTTTTAATTTTAGCCGGAATTGAAGATGCCGATTCGCCGGAAGACATCGACTGGCTGGTGAAAAAAGTTTGCCAGCTACGCATTTTCAACGATCCGGAAGGCGTGATGAACCTTTCGGTTCAGGATGTTGGCGGCGAAATGATTGTGGTGAGCCAGTTTACGCTGCACGCCAGCACCAAAAAAGGCAACCGGCCATCGTACATTCGCGCGGCACGGCCCGAAACCGCCATTCCGCTTTATGAGCTAATGGTTTCCGGATTCAGCAAAGCACTTGGCAAACCAATCGGGACCGGCATTTTTGGCGCTCAGATGGAAGTTTCACTGGTGAACGACGGTCCGGTGACAATTATTTTGGATTCGAAGAATAAAGAGTAAAAGTCCCTTTCCATATCCCCCTGTCAGGGGTAAAAATCGTGTCGCCTTCTTGTTCATTGTGGCTAGAAACCTAAGGATACAGTTCCGCGTTCAGGAACGGGATAAACGCCATTTGAACAGCAGGCGTATAAAGCGTTTTTCGCGTTATGGAATCGTGAGTAAGCAGGCCAATCGCGCCGTTTTGCTGTTTCGAGTTTTGCTTTGAAAAAACAATATCGTCGGCATCGCCCAATTCATAACCGTCATGAACCAGTTGTGCCACTTTGGTTGGAAGAAAAAATCCCGCAGTCCGCGCCTTTCCTGATTTTTCACCCGCACTGATCACAATCCAGGCAAACGCCATCAATCCTGAAACCGAACTTTCGACACCTCCCTCAACACCGACATAAAAATCGTACCCGGGAAACTGAAGTTGTGCATTCCTTACGCGGGTTGTGGCGCCAAGCAAGGTTTCTGCATCGCTCATCGGCTGATCGGAAACGCCACTCTCGACCGACACGCCGCGTAGTTCCATCTCATCTTTTAAAAAAGCTGACAACCCTTCTTTCACGGCTTCCAGCTTGACCGGATTTTGCGATGCAACCAACACTTTCTTCATTTCTGCTGATATTTTATTTCAGGCCAAAATACGAAAAAACATCCTTTACCGGTGAACAGGAACAAATGTTTCCGGTTATTGTCAGATCAGATTCAGGAGAGCAAAACAATTTGCTTAATTTAGCCTATCCAAAAAACTGATTTTATGAAAATCCGTCAGGCAAATGAAAATGATTCGGCCAGTATTGTTGAATTTCAACTGGCCATGGCGTGGGAAACCGAACGGCTCCAACTGGATGAACCCACTGTAATTAAAGGTGTCGCCGCGGTTTTTTCCGACGCATCAAAAGGCATCTATTATGTGGCCGAACACGACGGAACGATTTTGGGTTCGCTCCTCACCACGTTCGAGTGGAGCGATTGGCGTAACGGGACGGTTTTGTGGATTCAATCGGTTTATGTGCGGCCCGACTTCCGGAAGAAAAGTGTGTTCAGCAAGCTGTATCGCCACATTCAGGAATTGGTCGCTTCAAATCCCAATTTGCGGGGAATCCGCCTGTATGCCGATAAGACCAACACCCCGGCACACGGCGTTTACGAACATTTGGGAATGACAACGGAGCATTACCAAATGTTTGAATGGATGAAACATTAATAGTAAAAGGCAAAAGGCAAAACGCACCGAAAATCAGTAATTCAATCCTTCAATCGATAAACATCATGATAAAGAAACCCATTTCGCCGGAAATAAGGCAGCAATTAATCTACGCGCAGCGGGAGGAAATTACCGAGTACTTCATTTACAGCAAGTTGGCCGGGCAAACCAAAGATGCGGAAAATAAGAAGGTACTGAGCCAGATTGCCGCCGATGAGCTGAAGCATTATAAATTGTGGTCGGCCTATACCAACAAGGAAGTTTCGCCCAGCCAATGGGAAATCTGGAAATATTTCTGGATCTCGAAAATTTTCGGGCTCACCTTCGGCCTAAAACTGATGGAGAAAGGTGAAGCGAAAGCTCAGGTAAATTATGGTTTAATTGCCACAGAGATTCCCGAAGCGCTTGACGTTGCCGGGGATGAAAACCAGCACGAGAATGAATTGATTGGCCTGATTCAGGAAGAACACCTGAAATACATGGGGTCGATTGTCCTGGGGCTGAACGATGCCCTGGTTGAAATTCTGGGGACTCTGGCCGGTTTGACTTTTGCACTTCAAAATACCATGTTGGTTGCACTCGCCGGAATTATTACCGGAATTGCCGGGGCGCTTTCCATGGCATCCTCCGAATATTTATCGAACAAAGCCGAAGGAAAAGCCAATCTTGCACTGAAATCGGCTGTGTTTACAGGCATCGCTTATGTCATTGCCGTGGTTTTTCTGGTAGCGCCGTTCATGATTTTCAATTCCGTTTTTATTGCTTTGCTGGTGGCTTTGTTCGATTCAATCCTGATTGTTTTTCTGTTTACTTACTACATTTCGGTAGCCAACGACCAGCCATTCCGGAAACGGTTCATCGAAATGGTCGCCTTAAGTACGGTTGTCGGGCTCATTTCATTCGGATTGGGTTATCTGGTCAGGATCATGTTTGGGATTCAGGTGTAAAATAATGTTCTATGACGTTTGGTATGGATTAATCATTTGATGTTAAAAGCTAAAATGTATGATTTGTTAGGATAAAATTTTTTAAACCACTTTCAAAATCAGGTTTTGCAGATCAACCAATTCATCGTGGAGCAAGAAAAATTTAAAATAAACGTTCTAAATGATGGGTACTTGATAATTTCAGTTTTTTTTTTCTAAATTTGGTTATTCTGTAAAACGAATAATTTTTAGTTAAAAAACCGTCCGAAGTGATCTGTATTCCGGAGTGATCAATTAAGATAAACACTTATATTTAAAGTATGCAAAATACCAAAAACCCTCTGATTTTTGTCGTGGAAGACAATCAGATGTACAATAAGCTGGTAGTTAGTTATCTTAAAACCAACAAGTTTACCAATGTTGAGTCCTATTTTACGGGGGAAGATGCGCTTAAAAATATGGATAAGAATCCGGACATCGTTATTCAGGATTACCTGTTGGAGGGCATGACCGGCATTGAAGTGCTTATCAAAGCCAAAAAATCAAACCCCAATGTTGAATTTATATTTCTTTCGGGGCAGGACAGCATCGATATTGCCATTAACAGTATGAAATACGGTGCGTACGACTACATTGTAAAAGACCAGATGGCGCTGCAGAAGATGGTCAATAAAATCAACAAAATCAATTCGGTTACCGAGTTGGTAAAAACAAACAAACGTTACAAAGTTGGCGTAATCCTGTTTTTCGTTGGCCTGGGGCTTTTGATTGTTGTTACTATCTTTTTGGCCGTCAAATACCCGCAAATATTTGGACTGTAACTGTCCGAAAATATCCTGAAAGTCAAACTCATCAATGAACTGAACCGGCAGGTTTTTACACGCTGAACATCGATCTGGCACAGGCCGGCATTGGCAGAAATGATACCTGGTCGCCCCCTGGAATCCTGCTGGATCAATCAGGCTAAAGGCAAAAGCATATTTTTACAGATTTAAGCTGGTCCCTTTTGAAAAGTAAAAGAGGTGGAAGGATTGGTGAAGTTGGCGGCAAAATAATTGAATCAGATCCGTAACTTTAAAATTCAGACCTGTCAGGTCTTTAAAATCTGACAGGTCTTTTTTATTTTATTGATATTCTGTTTGTTGTTGAAATCAAATCGACTTTCTTATTTTTTCACACGTTCAGAATACGAACGGTCTCGGGTGTCAACTTTAATAATATCGCCTTCATTGATGAACATCGGCACCATGATTTCAGCTCCGGTTTCAAGCGTAGCAGGTTTCAGCGCATTTGAACTCGCGGTATTTCCCTTTTCGCCTGCTATGGTTGAGGCAACCGTTAATTCAACAAAAGGAGGCATTTCAACAGTAAGCGGGGTTTCGGTATCAGCATGGACATTTATTTCAACAAGCTGTCCTTCTCTCATTAAATCTGAATTATCGATCAAATCTCCGGAAATCGAAATTTGCTCAAAAGTATCGGTATGCATGAAATTAAATCCAGCTTCATCCTGATACAGAAACTGGTAAGGGCGACGTTCAACCCTTACCACATCAATTCTTACTCCTGAAGTGAACGTATTTTCAATGGTCCTTCCTGTTTTAAGGTTCTTAAGTTTCGTCCTGACAAAGGCTGGGCCTTTCCCCGGTTTAACATGTTGGAACGACACAATTTGGAACAATTGTTCGTTGAATTCTATTGTTAACCCGTTTTTAATATCTGCAGTAGTAATTGCCATAAAAGATGTTTAGAATATTTTCAAATCGGCTGCAAAAGTAAAGAAATATTGCGGATTCAAAATATTTCTCCTGAATTTTTCAAACATTTAGCTATCAATCTATTATTCTCTGGCCATTTGGTTGACACCATTTATTTTATAGGAGACGAGTTCGCATTTCAGCGAGCCAAGCAGTAATTCAAATTCGGCATAAATGGGCAAACGGTTTGCATCTTTGGTAATATATATCTTCAGTTCGTCCGATCCTTTGAACAGTTTTCCTTTCGGGACATTGGGCGAAACCACATAACATTCCTTCCGCCCAATCTTTGTATCAATGGTTTCGACCCCCAGGTATTTCAGGCTCATCATAAACAATTCATCGCCATGATAGACCGGGATCTGGAACTCTTTTCCGGCAAGCAGGTCCTCGAAATACTTATTTTGCCTGATGAAGAAAAAAACGCTGACCAGATCGTTCACGTTTTCAGGAACTTTTAAATGGCCTGCTTTCAGGCTGAAAAGCGAATCGTTGACATGGTCGTAGGTAACCTCATCGTAAAACCGGTACGATTGTTCCCTAACGTTGCGGATTGATTTAACCGGTAAATAAGTTTCAGGGTCAACCCAGCTTTCATAAACGTCGTTCACTTCATAAATTTGATCGACGAGCCCGGTCGTCCGGCCCCTCATCCGGTAATGGATCGTCGGTTTCTTGTTCAGTTTATCCTTTTCGGCCACCAACGTAGCTTTCCCGCCTTTGATAAAGCCGAAACGAAGAATGTACTCCATTTCTTCGATGGGCTGGGCCCTGAGGTTAATGGCCATAACGAGTAATATGATTGCAAGAGTAATTCTCATCAAATGATATTTCTTTTGGAAACCGTTGCTACAAAGTCTTTCAGGTAAAAGGGTTCGAAATAAGCAACGTCTTCAAATTGCTTTTTGTTGTAGGCCTGCCAGGCCAATTCGCAACTGTGCCGGGCCGAAGCCTCGATGTTACTGATAAACATGGCGTTGGGCGATGCGATTACTTTTTGGCATTTTGCCGAACCGTTCCCCAAAAAAACAATTCGGGCCCGCGATAGTTCCTCCGAAAGAAATAATCCGTCAATGATTTCAGCAGAAATTGATTTCAGAACATGGCCATCACGATCCAGCAGCATTGAAAAGACTTCCATCCTGCGGGCATCGATCATGGGGCAAAACAGGACCGGAAGGTCGTCGGGGACGCCATAACCGGAAAGGTTGAGCGAAACATGCCTGGCCATGGCTTCCAGTGTTCCGATGGCCAGGAGCGGGATCCCGGAAGCATAACAAATTCCTTTCGCCATTGAAACGCCGATGCGAAGTCCGGTGTAGGACCCGGGCCCTTTACTGACGGCCACTGCATCAAGCTCTTCAGGCTTAATGCCATTTTTTGAAAGGAGGTTTTCAGTAAAAACCGAAACCAGGCGGGCATGGTTTTGCCCTTCCTTCGATTCGAGCAAATCAACCAATTTGCCATTGTTCGTGAGGGCTACACTGCAAACCTCTGTTGCCGTTTCAATGATAAGGATATAGGCCATTTATGCATATTTTTGCCACAAAATTAGGCATATAAATAAACGAACAGTTATTTTGTGATAAAGATTTTGAGCGTGCTGGTTCCGTTTAAATGTTTTTTAATTTTCTTTAGGCGTAGTTCAACCAATTGTAGTATTTTTAAAAAATTATTGAGCCATTTTTCAAATGTACCGTACCGTAATAATCGACGACGATCAACTGTCAAGGCGTGGGCTGAGGCGGATCCTGGAGCAGAATTTTAAGGAAATTGAAATTCTGGGCGAGGCAGAAACGGTTGCTGCCGGATTGTTATTAATTAATGAGGTTCAACCAGATTTGGTTTTCCTTGACATTGAAATGCCTGATGGTACCGGATTTAGCCTTCTGGAAAAACTTCCCAAAGTAAATTTCAAGTTGGTTTTCACCACCTCATACAGCGATTACGCGATTACAGCTTTCAAATATTCGGCGTTCGATTATATCGTGAAACCTGTTTTGATTGAAAATGTAAGGTCAACAATAAACCGGATAAAAGATATTCCTATCCTTCAGGAAAAACAACGGGTTGAAGTCCTGAAGAAAAGCCTGACCCACAACAACGATCACGATGCCACCATTGCCTTACCTGAAATCAACGGTTTTACCATCGTAAAAGTGAACGAAATATTGCGCTGCGAAGGGGAACGGAATTACTCGCGGATTTATTTCAAAAATGGAAGTTCGGTACTGGTTAGCAGAACTTTGCTCGATTTCGACAACCTGCTGGTTAACCATGGCTTTTTCAGGATACACCGGTCGCACCTGATAAACCTGAAAAATGTAAACCGCTACCTCAAAACCGATGGCGGATTGGTTGAATTGACCGATAAAACCCAGTTGCCTGTTTCTCCAAAATTTAAAGACGAATTACTTAACCACCTCTTGTACAACCGGCTTTAACTGTTCATCCCCGATTGGATTTTCATTTCAGGTCTGATTCTTCCCTTGTTCGGCTTTTTTAACTTTTATATTCACAGGATATTGCCTATTTTCGTTTCCCGTAAAAAGCACTCATCCTCACTTTTCAGGTTGAAATTTCCAGGTTTCGGATAAAAAATATCCGGGCACAATTTCGTTGAATGGTGGAAATTCCGGGTCAAGAAACCAAACAACATGTACACAATCAAAGAGTTACAAACTCTCATCACTAAAGAAATCGACAAAGAAATCAATCAGTTACTGGTTGCCGAACCCAAAAACCTTTATCAACCGGTTGGCTATGCCCTGAGTATGGGCGGGAAAAGGCTCCGTCCGGTAATGGTATTGCTGGCCAGCAATTTGTTTGATGACTCAATTGAAAACGCTATACCGGCAGCCTTGGCCATCGAGGTTTTTCACAATTTTACTTTACTGCACGACGACATCATGGACCGGGCCGAAATGCGCCGAAACTCCTTGTCGGTCTATAAAAAATACAACGAAAATATTGCCATACTGTCGGGCGATGCCATGTCGATCATGGCGTACAATTACCTCCTGAAATGCAAAACCGGCGACCTGGGCGCGATGATCCGACTATTTTCGCAAACAGCGCTCCAGGTCTGCGAAGGACAGCAACTTGACATGGATTTTGAACAAAGATCGGATGTTTCAATTCCAGAATATTTACAGATGATCGGCATGAAAACCGCTGTGCTGCTGGCCTGCAGCCTTAAACTGGGTGCGCTGGCTGCAAATGCCCCGCAAAAATCGGCTGATTTGCTGTACGATTTCGGGCTAAACCTGGGTATCGCGTTTCAACTTCAGGACGATTTACTCGATGTTTTTGCCGATCAGGATAAATTTGGGAAAAAAATTGGCGGCGATATCGTAGCGAACAAAAAAACTTTTCTCCTGTTAAAGGCACTGGAATTGGCCGACAAGCCTTTAAAACAAGTGATTCAGGACTGGATCGGCAAAAAGGAATTCGACCCGGACGAAAAAATAAAGGCAATCAAAGAAATTTACAGAAAACTAGATATCAGCAGATTAACGGAAGAATACATTTGCAAATATGATCAGCAAGCCATGACCATCTGGGAAAATATTGATTTGGAAAAGGAAACAAAAACCGGATTGCTGAATCTGGCAAAAATGATCCTGGAACGTGATCATTAATATTATTTGCAGAAACAAATTATCTTTGTTTTTTCATTGTTTTCGAGGGTGAAAAGTTATTGATTCGTTCATTTTTAATAAATTTCGGCGTTACAGCTTAAAATAGAAAATATGGCTCAGAATATTGGAAAAATAACCCAGGTAATCGGACCGGTTATCGACATCAGCTTCGATTTAGAAGGCAGCCAGCTTCCTCATATTTACGATGCGTTGGAAGTCGTTCGCGAAGGACAGGAAAATCTGGTAGTGGAGTGTCAGCAACACATTGGCGAAAACACCGTCCGTGCAATTGCCATGGATTCGACCGATGGCTTCCGCCGCGGAATGGAAGTGATTGCAACCGGAAAACCAATTACAATGCCTAAAGGCGAAATCGCACTTGGCCGTTTACTGAATGTAACCGGAAACCCGGTTGACGGCCTGGTTGCGTTACCCAAAGAAGGATTCAGCATTCACAACGAACCCCCTTTGTACGAAGACCTGACTACCGAAACGGAAGTGCTTTTCACCGGGATTAAAGTCATCGACCTGATCGAACCTTATGCAAAAGGCGGAAAAATTGGTCTGTTTGGTGGGGCCGGTGTAGGAAAAACAGTACTTATTCAGGAATTAATTAACAATATTGCTCTGGCGCATAGCGGATTGTCGGTGTTTGCCGGAGTTGGCGAACGCACCCGGGAAGGAAACGACCTACTCCGCGAAATGATTGAAGCCGACATTGTTGACTACGGTGCAGCTTTTAAAAAGTCGATGGAAGAAGGCGACTGGGACCTGTCGAAAGTTGATCCTGAAGCAGTAAAAAGATCAAAACTGGCGCTGGTTTTCGGCCAGATGAACGAACCGCCCGGAGCGCGCGCCCGTGTGGCCCTTTCAGGATTAACCATTGCCGAAAGCCTGCGCGACGGTGACGGAAGTACCGGAAAAGGCCGTGACATCCTTTTCTTTGTTGACAACGTTTTCCGTTTTACCCAGGCCGGATCAGAAGTTTCGGCATTGCTCGGACGTATGCCGTCGGCCGTAGGTTACCAACCCACGCTGGCCACCGAAATGGGAATTATGCAGGAACGCATCACTTCAACGAAAAATGGGTCAATCACTTCAGTTCAGGCGGTTTATGTACCGGCCGACGACTTAACCGACCCTGCACCGGCCACCACATTTGCCCACCTGGATGCCACCACGGTTTTGAGCCGTAAAATTTCGGAACTGGGTATTTATCCCGCGGTTGACCCGCTGGATTCAACCTCACGAATCCTTAGCCGTGAAGTAGTTGGCGACGAGCATTACGATTGTGCCCAGCGCGTGATCATGATCCTCCAGCGGTACAAGGAATTACAGGATATTATTGCCATTCTGGGTATGGACGAGCTTTCGGAAGAAGACAAACTTATTGTGCACCGCGCCCGCCGTGTTCAGCGCTTCCTTTCGCAGCCATTCTTTGTGGCCGAACAATTTACCGGGCTGAAAGGCCAGCTTGTTTCCATCGAAGATACCATCAAGGGATTCAACATGATTATGGATGGCGAAGTTGACCAGTATCCTGAAGCTGCATTTAACCTGGTCGGGACCATCGAACAGGCCATCGAAAAAGGTGAAAAATTGCTGGCTGGTGCCTAGTTTGAATTTCAGGACCATAAAACTTTAAATTTTGAACGAAACCCATAATTCCATGTTACTCGAAATCATCACACCCGACAAAAGCATTTTTTCAGGACAGGTCAAACTCCTCCAACTACCCGGGACAAAGGGCACTTTTGAAATCCTGAGCCACCATGCCCCCATCATTTCAACGCTTGAAAAGGGGAAAATTAAAGTGGTGGACGAAAATGACCAGGAACATTTTTTTGAAGTAAATGGCGGGGTTGTTGAAAATAAAGACAACAAAATAATCATACTTGCCGAGTCGGTTTAGTGGCACCAAGCGATAAACTGATTATATTTAAGCCCTGAAGAGCAATCCGCTTCAGGGCTTTTATTTTGAAAACAAAATTCCTCATCATACGATTCAGTTCAATTGGCGACATCGTCCTCACCTCGCCTGTTGTGCGATGCCTGAAAACACAGTTTCAGGATTCGGAAATTCATTTCCTGACCAAGAAAAGGAATGAAGATCTGTTAAAAGCAAATCCCTATATCGACAAAATTCAGCTTTACGACACCTCCCTTTCAGAAATCATACGGAAACTGAAAGTTGAAAAGTATGATTTCATTATTGACCTGCACAACAATTTCCGCAGTTTGCGGGTCAAAACCGGGCTGCAGGTCAAATCGTATTCGTTTAACAAGCTGAATATAAGAAAATTGCTGCTAACAAAGCTAAATATTAATACCTTGCCCGATAGTCACATTGTTGACCGGAATATGGAAACGGTGCGTCCACTCAACATTACCAACGACGGAAAAGGGCTCGATCATTTTATTTCGCCTGAAGATGAATTTCCCCTGTCAGAATTGCCTCCATCGTTCAGAAACGGATATGTGGCCCTGATCCTGGCCGGAACATACACAACCAAACGAATGCCAACCGAAAAATACCACAGGCTGATTTCAGGATCGGAACTGCCGTTTGTGTTGTTAGGAGGGAAAGGCGAACGGATTGCTGCAACCACGATTTTGGAATGGAACACAGGGAATGTTGTTGATTTTACCGGAAAATTACGGATAAATCAATCGGCCTCGATGGTGAAAAATGCGAAACTGGTCATCTCGAACGATACCGGCCTGATGCACATTGCCTCCGCCTACCACAAAAAAATCCTGTCGGTTTGGGGAAATACTTCGCCCGAACTCGGAATGTACCCCTATTTGCCTGGCGAAGGATCTGAAATTCTTGAAGTTAAAGGATTGTCGTGCCGTCCATGTTCCAAGCTGGGATACCACCAATGCCCAAAGAAACACTTCCGCTGCATGAACAACATTCCTGAAGAGCGAATTGTGGAATGGGTAAAAAGGGAGTTTTAACTACAACAAGCTCATTTACTAACCTTTAAATCAGCTAATAAATTTGGCCTTGCTGGCCTTTAGGGAAATCGCCGTTGATACGCTGAAGAAGAACTCACTTCGACTGCTTCTCGCTCACGGAAGGTCACTCTGGGCTTCTGTCCACGGTCTGCTCGTTTGGTTATTTCTTCACCCGGTCCGGGTTTTTCTTAATGAAATCGCCCCAGCTTTTTACTCCTGATTTTCCTATCGGATTTTTCATTTGAAGGTAATGGCAAACGGCCACTGCCACGGCATCGGTAGCATCTAATTCTTTCGGAAGTTCATTCAGGCTGAACATGTTTTTCAGGAAAAAGGCAACCTGCTCTTTGGCCGCGCGCCCCATGCCGGTAATCGATTGTTTGACTTTCAGCGGGGCGTATTCAAAAATAGGAATATCCTTGCTTAGTGCCAGGCCCATCACCACGCCCTGAGCCCGGCCCAGTTTCAGCATGGCCTGAATATCTTTTCCATAAAATGGCGATTCAATGGCCAGTTCGTCCGGGTTCAATTCATTCAGTAACGAGTTGGTCCGGTCGAAAATATGCCGCAATTTTTGGTAGTGGTCGCCAAACCCGGTAGTTTTAATTACGCCAACCTGAAGAATTCGTGGTTTGTTGTTTACCACTTCAATCAATCCGTAACCCATCACGTTTGTTCCGGGATCGATGCCCAGTATTTTTGTTGGTTTGCTTTCCATTGTAGTTCTAATCAAGTCTCAAAGTTAAAAGATTTATGATTTGAGAATTTGAGAATGTGGAGATTTGAAAATAATCAATCCTGATATTCATTTCAGACCGACAACAATGAAATCCTCCCTCAACTTTTATTTCTTCTGTTGAACCCAGATTCCGAAAATGATGAAAGCCAAACCAACGAAGGTGGTGACAAAAATGGTCTCGCCCAGGATGAAATGAATGAAAATCAGCGATAGAAAGGGCGATAGAAAAATCAGGTTGCCGGTTTTGGCATTGTTTTCGCTCAGGTGCATGGCCTTCATCCAAAGAATATAGGTAATTCCGAGTTCGAACAAACCGATGTAAATGGCGGCGGGTAATCCTTTCAGATCCGGAAGGCTGAAGTCAGTGAACAGAAAGGCGGCAATCAGCAGGTACAGTAATCCGAAAACGAAGTTCCAGAAGAGCTTGAAAATTTCGTCCCGTTTGTCGAGGACGCTCAGGATCCAGAAAAGCGCCCAAATCACACTACTGCCAACAGCCAGCAAAGCTCCGGTCGGGTTGGTGTTGGACATTCCGGAGAGACTTCCCTGCGACGAAATAAATACCACCCCCACAAAGCTGATCAGAATGGCCAGAATATTCCGGAAGGTAATTTTTTGCTTCAGCAAAGGGGCCGACAGCAGCGCCAGTGTGATGGGCCAAACCATGTTAAGTGGTTGTGCAACTTGCGCGGGCAGCAAACTATAGGCCTGAAACAAAATGAGGTAATAGCCGAACGGGTTCAGAGCGCCAAGCAGGGCCGATTTGCCAAGTCCGGCCAGGGAAACGGAAAACAATTCGCCGACTTTACCCTGAAAAAGTATGACGATAAAAAAAGTAAGCAATGAAACCGCCGACGCGGTCATTATCAGGTAAAGCGGCGAAAGTACCTGCAGCCCAATTTTAAAGGCCGTGGCTACTGTTGACCACAAAAGGACGGACAGCAGCGCATAAATGGTGGCTTTCGATTGTAGCTTCATATTTAAATCATTTGGGCTAAAGCCCTCAAATTTAAATCAATACATGTCCGTTGGCTGAAGCCAACGGCAAAATATATTGATTCAGACGATGATTCAGGCGATATTATTTGCCGTCACATTTATGTGACGGATGCAGTATTCTCAGTTAATCAGGGTTTTAGCCCTTTATCATTATTCCCGGCAGCCTCCAGTTTCCGGTATTCCTCGCGCGAATCAACCACGTAAACACTTCCGGGGTAATCAGTCAGCATTTTTTTGTAGAGTTCCATGGCTTCCGGTATCCGGTTCAGCTTGTTTTCATAAAGGCCAGCCAATTGGAAGAGGGCATCGTCGGCCAACCGTCCCCAGCTATCGTCTTTCACAATGTCGGCCAGCATAGTTGCGGCTTCGTCAAATTTTCCCTGTTTCTGAAAAATGGCGGCTTTGCGGAAATCCACATCGTTAACCAGCGAATTTGACGGATACAGAGTTGCCACCGAATCCAATTCGGCCAGCGCTTCAGGAAAATTATTTCGAAAGAGTTGCAGATCGGCCCGCGCAAAAATCTGAAGTGGAGCGGCCGTGCTGTCGGTTTCCAGGTTTTCGCTGATAAACAAGTCCAGATCCATGGCATCGTTGGCAATCAGCTTCGAAGTGCTGGCGCGCAACGCATCGAGCTGCGCTTTTGCCCACTTAAAATTGCCCATGTAATAACCCAGCTTGGCCTTTTTGAATTTCATATCGTCGCCCAGCGTATTGGTCCGGTTACTTTCGATCACCTGCGAATAGGTAATTACCGCGTCCCAGAGTTTTCCTGAACACACATACACATCCGACAATTCAGCTTTCAGTACCGAAACTTGCTGCAAATTTAGTCCGGGCAAGGCCATCCCGTCAGTCAGCGCTTTAATCGCAATGTCGGGCTGATCGAGGTAAAAGGCCAGCAAGTGAGCATATTCGGCCATCAGTCCTGAAGTTTCAGGTGAAATGCCCAACAAGGCAAACGTCTGGCCGAACTCTGATTTTAAATTGTTGGCACGTGTGGCATCCTGAAGGCCGTCGTCGATAAACTCATCGTAGTGCATCTGAAGCAGTTGTTTGCTTGCCATCAGATAAAAATCGGCTTTTTTGCCTTTGCCGATCAGGTATTCGTAGGCTTTGGCGGCTTCGTCGTAATCTTTGTTCGACGCCGAAACATTTGCCAGCCCGAAAATGTTGCCATCCTCTTCGCCGCTGCGTTTGTCAAGTGCAATGGCTTGCCGGATGGCGGCTGTAAAATTTTTATCCTGAATGAAAAGCCAGATCAGCAGCCGGTTGTAGATGATTTGTCCGGGTTCGGCCTGAATGCGTTTCAGGACATAGGTTTTCATTTGTTTGCTGATTTCGTGGTCGTTGTCGATCGAAAGTACCGACTGAAGGTTGCTCTTTACAATTTCCAGGTTGCTTTCCTTTTGTTTGGCCCATTCGAGGTACTCGTTCAGCATTTTGTCGTAGCTGCGCATGTAGAAGTAAACCCGCGCAAGCTCGTAATTGTACAAATCAGGATTTTTTCCGCGCCCTTTGAGGTAAACTTTTTCGGCATATTCAAACTCGCGCCGGTTGATAAATTGATTGGCCAGGTTCGGGTAATCAGCCGGGTAATTCGAAAGTGCCGAAATGGCTTTGTCGTACATTTTTGAAGCTTCGTCCGGCTTACCCATCGTTTTTTTCAGGTAGCCCAACTGCACATACCAATAGGAATCGGCCGAATTTCCCCGAAGTCCTTTGCGAATTTCTTTTTCAGCCTTTTCATAGTCCGGAATGCCGATTAAACAATCGAGGTAAATGTTGAAATATCCTTCCGATTTGGTAGCCGAATACAATTGCCCGTACATTTCGGCAGCCTTCCCAAACTCCTTGTCCTGGTAATACTGGCTGGCCAGGATGGACATATTTTGCAGGTCTTGTTTCTGTCCCCAGACCATTACCGGAGTTAGTAAAAACAGGATGCGCATCAGATACTTCATGGACCAATTTTTTGATTGAACTACAAAAATAACATTCCGCTCCGTTCCGGTGATATTTCTTCTGAATTTGTATCCCGATTTGACAAAAGGCATTCTTTTACTTCGGATTATAAATCTAATTTTGCTGAAATTTTGAAACCAATGACTTCAGGAATGAAAGAACGGGAACGGCTTCCCCGCTGGATGAAGATGCAATTGCCCAAAGGCGAAAGCTATTCGCGGGTGAAAAACCTGGTGAACGAACATCACCTGCACACGATCTGCACCAGTGGAAACTGCCCGAATATTGGCGAATGCTGGAACCGGGGAACGGCCACATTCATGATTTTGGGCGACATCTGCACCCGCAACTGTAAATTTTGCGGGGTAACCACCGGGAAGCCACTCCCACCCGATCCGGAAGAGCCGCGCCGGATTGCCGGATCGGTGCGCATCATGCAACTGAATCATGCCGTAATTACCTCCGTTGACCGCGACGACCTACCCGATCTGGGGGCCGCATTTTGGGCCGAAACCATCCGCGAAGTCAAAACCTTGAATCCGGAAACTAAAATTGAAGTGCTGATCCCCGATTTCCAGGGAAGGGCAGAACTGATTCAGAAAGTGATTGGAGCCTCGCCCGAAGTGATTTCGCACAACATGGAAACCGTTGAAAGGTTGACGCCGCAAATCCGCAGCGCGGCCAAATACCGCGCCAGTCTGGAGGTAATCCGCTGCATCGCGGCTTCAGGAATTGTTGCCAAATCGGGCATCATGCTGGGGTTGGGCGAAACCGAATCCGAAGTTTTGCAGGTCATGGACGATCTGCGGGAAGCGGGTTGTAAAGTGATGACCATCGGGCAATACCTGGCCCCGACTCTTGCGCATATTCAGGTAAAAGAGTACGTTTCTCCTGAACAATTTGAGCGGTACCAAACAATCGGACTCGAAAAGGGTTTTACATTTGTCGAAAGCAGTCCGCTGGTGCGATCGTCGTACCGGGCAGAATTGCACGCGGGGGCCTGAGGAAGAAGATGATACCGAATAATTCATTAATTTTGGATAAAAACATCATTGATATGCCAGAAGTATTTAGAGAATTCGGGTTTGTATTCTTTTTCTATGCCAACGAAGGACAGGAACCTATTCATGTTCACGTTAGAAAAGCAGGAGGTTTTGCTAAATTCTGGATTGAACCTGTCGAACTTGACTTTGCTCAGGGCATGAAAGTTTCAGAGCTTAAACTTGCAGAACAACTTATTATTGAACATCTTGAAATGATTAAAATTAAATGGCATGAAGTACATGGTAGCTGAATTAATGTTTAAGGCAGAAAAAGCATGGTTCGAAAACGGTATGATTTGCCTGATTCTTACTGACAAAAAGGAGATTCGGTTTCCGGTTTATTTGAATGAAAAACTTAGAAACGCCTCTGTAGAAAAAGTGGCAAATATTGAAATTATTTGTGGCGGGACCGGATTAAACTGGCCTGATTTAGATGAAGATTTATCTGTAATAGGAATTATGGAAGGCCGATATGGTAAAGTATAGTTTTAAAGAAGTTCATGGCAAATTTTAATTACGAAGACCTTGGTCTGAAAGACTATAAAGAATGTTGGGATTATCAGGAAACCATTCATTCTGAAGTTGTTGCCGACAAACTGGCCGGCAAAAAGAGCAGCGAAATCAACAGGTTTTTATTGGTCGAGCATCCGCATGTTTACACGCTTGGAAAGAGTGGCGATGAACACAACCTGCTTATAAACAGCGATTTTCTGAAGAAGATCGATGCGGTTTACTACAAAATCAACCGTGGGGGCGACATTACTTACCACGGCCCGGGCCAGTTGGTCGGGTATCCGATTATCGACCTGGAATACTACAGAATCGGGGTGAAAGATTACATTTTTAAAATGGAACAAGCCATCATCCAAACCATTGCCGAATATGGTCTGGAAGGTGCGTTGAAAGACGGCGCAACCGGCGTTTGGCTCGACTCGGCCATTCCGGCAAAAGCCCGTAAAATTTGTGCCATTGGTGTGCGGGTGAGCCGTTACGTTTCGATGCACGGTTTTGCCTTGAACGTGAATACCGACATGCGCTATTTCAATTACATCAATCCCTGCGGGTTTATTGCCTACGGCGTCACTTCCATTGAGCGCGAATTGGGCCGGAAGATTGACATGCAGGAAGTGAAAGAAATTGTGAAGACGAAATTTAATGAGCTTTACTAATCTTATTTCCGTTCGCTAAAGCGAAACGGCAAAGAATATGTTGTCTCACTTTGAATTTCACTGAACAAAGATGTGTCCTTTGCCGGTTGCCTTCAGGCAATGGAAATAAAAGGAACTTATTGCCAGTCCAGCAACCTCTTCTCGCCCTGCAAACTGCGGATTTCGGTCACTTCCTGCGAAACTTCCACCACACCTTTGTAATTTCCCTGTTCGTCGCGCACGGCAAAATACTGGATCAGGATGAATTCACCCTTCATCGGTATCCAGAAACTGGCTTTATCTTTTTCGCCTCTCCTGAAAGCTTCGACAATTTGCTCCACCACATGCACGCTCTCGTGCGGATGGCAGTTCTTTACATCGCGGCCAATGATGGAATTGGTGCGCCGGAAGATTCGCTTTTCGGGCGTGGAAAAATATCGGACCTGGTTGTTTTCGTCCACATAAGTAACATCAACCGGCAGGTGATTAAAAACCAGCCGGATTTGTTCCGGAGTGAGGCTCCCGGTTTTCAAATCAATTTCTCCGGAAGATTCGGACAATAGCTTCGGTTTTTCTCCGGATACCATTGCAGGCTGAACAAACGGGAACCCGATTTCAAGGCTTTCAGGAATCAGTGCATTGAGGTCGTTTTCCGGAATTATTTCAGAAATAACCGGGAAAAGGATGCGTTCTTCCCTGAATTTGATGGCGTAAATGTTGAAGAAAATGTCGCCGAGCAGGCGATTGAATTTTTTCAGGTCGAAATCTTTCTGTTTCAGCATTTCAACAACCTCCTTCAGGTTTCTCCGGATGTCGTCGTGAAACGACCACATCACCTGCAAACAGCGGTAATCGGGCAGGTGTTTCTCGATCAAAGGGAAAAGTACATTTTCTTTAATCTGATAATACAAGTCAATTTTTGAAAGCCCGGCCAGTTCGCGACCGATTTCTGTCCTGACAGTCGGATTGCCCTGGTTAACTTCTTTCAGCAACGGGCGAATTGTTTTCAGGCGTAGGTCAATCTGCTCGTTATTCAGGATCAGCAGATGCAAAAAACTTCCCGAAACAGGTGGTTCGTATGGAAATTCCTGAAGCGATTTATTCAGCAGGTTCAGCGCTTTGTTGATGCCCTTTTTCAGCTCAGGCATCGGAACCTGAAGCTGAACCAGCCGATCGACAACGGCTATCACATCCTCCGGACTGGTATCATCAATGGCCGTTTGAAAATTGGCAACTTTCCCGGAAGTCATTTCTTCGCGGATGATCAACTGAAAAAGTTCAACCAACCGGGCAATTCTTTCTATTTTATGATTGGTAATTTCTGACACGTCCTGATATTTTGTGTCGAAAATAACAAAAAAAGTCGCTTTTATCTCCGAAAAAGGTTTGTTACCTTGCGCTTAAAATCGTCAAATGACTGATTTTTCACCTGAATTTCTAACCAATTGAAAACAATTGAATTAAACTGAGCGACATGATTGACCTGGATGAACTCGACGAAAAATTCAGTATTGAAGGCGAAGTTGGTTTTGCCGAGCTGGAAGAAGATTTGGTTTTTGTAACTGTTTCAAACAAATACGCCGATGCCGATATTTGCCTGTATGGCGCTCATGTAACCAGTTTCAGGCCGCAGAATTCGATGGACCTTTTGTGGATGAGCCCTGACAGCAATTTTGAAGTGGGAAAACCTATCCGCGGTGGAATTCCGGTCTGTTTTCCATGGTTCGGCCCGCATAAAACCGATCCGGAGAAACCTCAGCATGGGTTTGGCCGCCTGATGTACTGGGACGTGGCCGGAACTTCTACTCTGCCAGGTGGTGAAACTCAGGTCCGCTTGCAGCTTTGCTCTTCGGAAGAAACCAAAGTTTACTGGCCGCATGATTTTTGTGCGGAGATGATTTTTACCGTTGGTCAAACCCTGGTGGCTACCCTGAAAGTGACCAACACTTCAGCCAAGCCGTTCGAATACAGCTGCGCGCTGCATTCGTATTACAGCCTTTCGGCCATCGAAAACATAACCATTTCAGGCTTGCAGGGGGTTGGTTATTCCAATCAGCTGACTACCGAAAATGGCGTTCAGGAAGAAGAATTACTGAAAATAGAAGGACCCCTGACGCGCCACTACCTGAACACCGAGTCGCCGGTGGTGATTTTCGACCAAATTTTCAGGAGAAAAATTAAAGCAGATAAATCGGGAAGCAAAGTGACTACGGTTTGGAATCCCGGAGAAGAGGCTTGCGCCCAGATTGGTGATTTGCCCGACGACGCCTGGGAAACGTTTGTTTGTGTGGAAGCAACCAATGCTTTTAATTTTCCGATCAGCCTGCAGCCGGGTGAGTCGCACGAAACTTCGGTCGTTATCGGACTGGAAGAATAAGGATTTAACGGCAAAGCGGATCAGTCAGAATGTTGTATTTTTAAAATCCCGGAAAATTACAGTCGGGATTTTTTCATGTTCGGAATATGAGTATAAATTATCTGGTAATAGAAGGAAATATTGGCGCAGGAAAAACCACCCTGGCTCAAATGATTAGTGAAAAATTCAAGGCAAAACTTGTTTTGGAACAATTTGCCGATAACCCGTTCCTTCCGAAATTCTACGAGAACCAGGAGCAATATTCCTTCCCGCTCGAGATGGCTTTCCTGGCCGAGCGATACAATCAGCTTAATCGTGAACTGAGTCATTTCGACCTGTTCAGCACGTTTACCGTTTCGGATTACTATTTTATGAAATCGCTGATTTTTGCACAAAACACCCTGCAACCCGACGAATACAATTTGTACCGGCAATTTTTCACGATTATCTACGACAAAATGCCCAGGCCCGATCTGTACGTTTACCTTCACAAAGACACGGATTTGCTCCTTCGGAATATTGCACGCCGGGGCAGGACCTACGAGACCAACATCACCAAAGATTATTTGGAGAAAATTTCGGTAGGATATTTTAACTTTTTTAAACAGCAATTAAATTTTCCGATCCTGATAATCGACACGAACGGTATAGATTTTGTTAATCGAACGGAAGATTTTGAAAAATTGTCCAGTATCATTTTTGAAAGCCCAATTAAGAAAGGGATTACACGAATATTACCGGATTAAAAAATGCTTTATCCTTTTTTTATAAGCGAAACATTACTAATTTTGTGAACATTGTGAAAATGAATACATCGTCAAATTTAATACAATCACTATGAGACAAATTAACTTAAAATCACTTGCCATTATTGTGTTGGCAACTGTCATGCTTTCCAGTTGCGCAAGTTTGCAGAAAATGAAAAAACACGCAGACTTGATCAATTTTAAAACTACCCCTGAAATTTTGGAAACAAATGCGGGGAAAGTTGATCTGGCAATTGACGGAAAATTTCCGGCTAAATATTTCAACAAAAAGGCCATTCTGGTTGCCACGCCTGTTTTGAAATATGAAGGCGGTGAAAAAACATTTGAACCGGTTACTTTACAAGGCGAAAAAGTTGATGCCAACAACAAGGTAATCACTTATGCCAATGGCGGAAGTTTTGCCTACAAAGATGCAGTACCTTATGCCGAAGCCATGCGTATATCAACGCTCGAACTCCGGATTACGGCTTCAAAAGGTAAAAAAAGCCTCGACTTTAATCCTGTTAAACTTGCTCAGGGCGTTATTGCTACCTCAACATTGGTCGTAAATTACCCAACTCCAATTATTGGCGTTCAGCGCGAGAAAAACACCACAGGCAAATACGATCCAAACATTGATGCCTTCCAGCGCGTTGTTCCTGACGAATATACTGCCGACATCAAATACCTGATCAACAAAGCCGACATCCGTCCTGCCGAATTGACCAAGGAAGAGATGACCAAACTGAACGAATACAACAAAGCGCTGGCTAAAGATCCACGGAAAAAACTGAAAAGCATGGAAATTTCATCCTATGCTTCTCCGGACGGAACCATGGATTTCAATACAAAACTGGCTGAAAAACGTCAGGATGCTTCTTCAAAATTCTTGACCAAAGAACTGAAGAAAGACGAAGTTGAAGCCGAATTCAAAACCAAATTTACCCCGGAAGACTGGGACGGGTTCAAAGAACTGATGACCAAATCGAACATTCAGGACAAAGAACTGATCCTCCGCGTGCTTTCGATGTACACCGACCCGGAAGTCCGCGAACGCGAAATCAAAAACCTTTCAGGGGCATTTGTAAAAGTGGCCAGCGAAATCCTCCCACAATTGCGCCGCTCAAAATTCACGACCAGCATCGACCTGATCGGAAAAACTGACGAAGAAATTGCTGCCCTGGCCGATTCAGACCCTTCGAAACTGAACCCTGCAGAATTGCTTTATGCCGCAACTTTGACCAAAGACCTGAACAAGCAACTGGCCATCTACAATTCGGCCTTGAAAATTTATCCGAACGATTGGAGAGGTTTCAACAATGCCGGTATGGTTTTGGTAAAACAACAAAAATATGCTGATGCAAAACCGTTATTCGAACAGGCAGAAAAACTGAACAACAACGATCCGATCATTAAAAACAACCTGGGCGTTTGCGCCTTGAAAGCCGGTGAACTCGACAAAGCTGAAACATTATTTGGCGCTGCCTCTGGAGCTGGCGATGCAGTAAACAATAACCTTGGCATTTTAAGCATCATCAAAGGCGACTATCCCAAAGCAGTTAAATATTTTGGCGATTCAGATTCACCAAACACCGGTCTGGCTAAAATCCTGGCAGGTGACAACAACGGCGCTTTGAAATCGCTCGACAACTGCACATGGCAAGGTTGCTACATGAAAGAATACTTCAAGGCAGTGGTTGGCGCACGCACAGCTAAAGAAAACCTGATGTACGAAAGCCTTGAAAAAGCGGTTAAAATGCATCCTGAATTGAAAAAAACAGCCGCTACCGATATGGAATTTGCAAAATATTTCAACGAACCAAAGTTCAAGGAAATTGTGAAATAATTTAATCTGAAAGATATTTCTGAAAGGGCGGTCCTCAACGGGTCGCCTTTTTTGTGCCCGATTTTTATACCTTTATGCCTCTCTTTTGACTAACCCGGTTATGAAAAAAACGAACATTCAAGGCAGATCAGTTCTTTTTCTGCTCCTTTCAATTTTTCTGTCAAACTTTGCTTTTGCGGCAGGGTCCGCGCCCGTTACCGATGTTTATAACGGCGGGCGCGGAATTGGTTTTAACGACAACTGGAAATTTTACAGGGGCGATGCCAGTAGCGCCTTCAATATAGGGTTCGACGATGCTTCCTGGCGCAAATTATCAGTCCCGCACGACTGGAGCATTGAACTTCCATTCAATCAATATTCATCTTCAGGAGGTGGCGGGGGTTATTTGGACGGTGGAATTGGCTGGTACCGAAAAACGTTTTCGCTGCCGCAAAACTATTCAGGCAAGCGGGTTACCATCCAGTTTGAAGGCATTTACATGAACAGTTCGGTCTGGATCAACGGACATTTGCTGGGGACCAGGCCCTACGGTTACAGTACGTTTGAATACGACCTGACCCCCTACATCCACACCGGAACCACCACCAATATTCTTGCCGTAAAAGTTGACAACACCCAGCCCAACAGCCGCTGGTATTCGGGGAGCGGAATTTACCGGAATGTTTGGCTGACGGTTACTGACCCGGTTCACATCGCCTATTGCGGTTCGGTGGTGACGACTTCGAACATTACCCCAGCTTCGGCAAATGTTACGGCAACCACACGGATTGAAAACAATTCGATGAGCTCCAAAAAATTTTCAGTAATTACTTCCATATTCGACCAGTCGTGGAACCTTCTGGCAAGCAATGTCAGTGCCCCGATCACTTTAGCCAAAGACAGCGCCTGCCAATTCGCCTGTGCCACCATCGTAAACAATCCTGAATTGTGGTCAATTTCAACGCCTTACCTGTACAATATAAAAACAAGGATTGTGGACGACAGCCAAATCCTTGACAATTTTACCACCACATTTGGCATTCGTACGATTTCAGTAAATCCTACTACCGGATTTTGGCTGAACGATACGAACATCAAGCTGCACGGGGTTTGCATGCACCACGACCTGGGAAGTTTGGGCGCAGTACAAAATTACCGGGCGCTCGAACGTCAGGTCGAAATCCTGAAATCGTTCGGGTGCAATGCCATCCGGACTTCGCACAATCCCCCAACCCCTGAATTGCTAGATATTTGCGACAAACTGGGCCTTGTGGTGATGGACGAAGCTTTCGACTGCTGGGAAACAGGTAAAAATACCAACGATTACGGAAAGTACTTTGATGCCTGGGCTCAGCAGGATGTTCAGGATTGGGTGCGCCGAGACCGGAACCATCCGAGCGTGGTAATGTGGAGCATTGGCAACGAGATTCCGCAACAGGGAGATCCGAAAGGATTTGCCATTGCCCAGAATTTAATCAAATGGGTGCACAACGACGATGCCACCCGGCCAATTACCCAGGCCCTGAATTACGAAGCGCTTTTGGGGCCACTTTTGAACATTGTCGGGTATAATTATGCCACAGGAGGCACGTATGACAACGACCACCGGTACAATCCGACATGGGTGATCATGGGAAGCGAAACCTCTTCGGCTGTGCGGACCCGCGGTGTTTATCATTTACCAACCAACCAAAACCTGCTCACCACGCCCGACATGCAATGCTCTTCGTACGACAATTCGGTTGTCCCCTGGGGCCACAGCGCTGAAGATTCGTGGGATTTCGACCGGGCGCGGAATTTTGTTGTCGGGCAGTTCATTTGGACGGGCTTCGATTACATTGGCGAACCAACTCCTTACGGATGGCCTGCCAAAAGCTCTTACTTCGGAATTGTTGACATGTGCGGTTTCCCGAAAGACATTTACTATTTCTACCAAAGCCAGTGGACCGTGAACCCGATGGTCCATCTCTTGCCACACTGGAACTGGTCGGTGGGAGATACCATCCCGGTTTGGGCTTATTCAAATTGCGACAGCGTTTCCTTGTCGATCAACGGCATATCGCTGGGTTCAAAAAAGATCAATAAATTCAAGCCATACCACGCCCAGTGGTTAATCCCTTTTGCTTCCGGAAAAGTTCTGGCGAAAGCCTTTAGAAATGGGCATCTTGCAGCAAGCGACAGCATTGTTACCGCCGGAATTTCTTCAGGAATTGGCCTGAAAGCCGACCGGAATGTCATTCAGGCCGACGGAAACGACCAGGCCTTTCTTGAAACCAGCATCCGCGATGCAAAGGGAACGATGTGCCCGAATGCCGGAAACCAAATCAATTATTCCATTTCCGGACCGGGTAAAATAGTTGGCGTTGACAATGGGAACCCGCTGAGCATCGAATCGTTTAAGTCTAGTTCACGGAACATTTTTAACGGAAAATGCCTGGCCATAGTTCAATCGACGGGCGATGAAGGCAAAATAACAGTTACCGCTTCAACCGCCCCGGTTTTGAACAACCTGGCCTTGCAAAAGTCGTCGCGCGCCGATTCGGAAGATATTTACGCCCCGACAAACATTGCTGTCGGCAAAACGGCCACTTCCGACAGCCAGCAATCCGACAACCCCACCTCCTCCGGAAACGACGGGAACAGCGCCTCGCGATGGTGCGCGATTGACGGCAATGCCGGCCACTGGTGGAAAGTAGATTTGGGCGCCAACCACAACCTCACCGGAACCGAAATCATCTGGGAACGCAACAATGCCTACCAATATAAAATTGAGACCTCGACAAACAATTCGACCTGGAAACTGGTGGTTGGAAAAACGTCAAATACCATTTCATCTCAAACGATGGACGACAGTTTCTCGGATAACGCCCGGTACGTCAGGATAACCGTAACCGGTGGCGTTGGCTCAAGCTGGGCCAGTTTTTTCGAATTTAAAGTTTTCGATGGCTCCACTTCGGTTTCGACCCAACGGAACATTGCTTCGAAAGGCAACGACGGAAATGTAAATTCGTATTGGAGCGCTGCCGATGGAAATACCGGCCATTGGTGGTGGGTCGATTTGGACAAAAACTTCAATTTAACCAAAAGCCAGGTAGTTTGGCTGAATACGGGAATTGCCTACAAGTATAAAATTGAAACTTCGATCGACAACCTGAGCTGGAACCTGAGTGTGAACAGGGCCCAAAACACCGACAACCAGGCAACCCTGACCGACAACTTTAACGCGACTGCCCGGTATGTCAGGATTACCATTACCGGAGGAACCAGTGCCAGCAATAGGGCAGCATTCAATGAATTCAGGCTTTTTGATGGGTCAACCACCTCGATAAGCCCGGCATCGGTGGTTATAAATTGTGTAAAACCGGTTTGCCAGACGTGCAAAACCGACAGCCTGATTACAAAACCTTGGATCAATTTGAACGGCGAAGGCTGGCAGCAAAAGGGCTCGGCTACCCTGACCTCAGGCGGAACGGTTTCATTATGTACCTTGCCGATTGATACCACGGCGTGGCATTGGACCGGGCCAAACGGATTTTCGGCAAATTCCTCGCAGGTTACACTGGCAAATGTCCAACAGACCAACATGGGAATTTATACGGCCACTCACGGAAATACAAGCATCAATTTCAATCTGGATATCACAACCGGAACCGGTATGTTGGACAATCCGGGAACGGAAACCAAGGTGTCTATTTTTCCAAACCCTTCCGGAGATGGCAAATTTTTTCTCGAAAACTGTAAAAACAAGTCGGTTTCGGTATATGACAGCACGGGGGGATTGGTCTTTAATTCGCTGACAACCAGCGACTCGAAAATTTTAGACCTTTCATTTTTGCCCGACGGCGTTTTCGTCCTGAAATTGTCAAACAAAGGATCAGCAGAATATAGGAAAATAGTCATTTCAAAAATATAACCTAAACCTCAATCCCTAAGCTGGACGGGGCAGAACCAAACAGGTCCGGTTCGTTTCAGATGATCCTTGCTACAAAAAATTCTTGTCGAGATATTCCTGGAACTTGTCTTTGTACTGATCGCTGACCGGGATGTAGGTTTTTCCAAAAATGATGCGGCTGCGCTCGATGGTGTCGATCCGGTCGAGGTTGACGATGAAGGAACGGTGGACACGCATAAATTTGCTTTCGGGCAGTTTTTGTTCGAGCGACTTCATCGAATTGAGCGACAAAACGGGTTTGTCTTCACCGGTTGTGTAAACTTTGATGTAATCTTTCAGGCCTTCGATGTACAAAATATCGTTGAAGTTGATCCGGCGTATTTTGTATTCCGATTTCAGGAACAAAAACTGGTTGTTGGCTTCAATCGATAGCTGGGCGCTGGCTTCAAGTTCGCTTTGTTTGCGTACTTTCTGTGCTGCCACTAAAAATTCTTCGTAGCTGAACGGTTTCAGCAGATAATCAATGGCATTCAGTTTATAGCCTTCGAGGGCATATTTTTCGTAAGCTGTGGTGAAAATTACTTTCGGCGCCGGTTCGAGCGTGCGGATAAACTCAATGCCGGTCAGTTCGGGCATTTGAATGTCAACCAGGATCAGGTCGGTTTCGTTGTGCGACAAAAATTCGACGGCATCCAGCGGGTTTTCGAACGACCCCACCAGTTCAAGAAACGGCGTTTTGCTCACATATTCGCTAACCAGTTTCAGGGCCAGCGGTTCGTCGTCAATGGTTATTGTCCTGATTTTCAATCGAAAGTAATTAAGTTGTTAAAATAATTGTCTGTGCATTCTCGTTGAACTCCATGCGGTGAGTTCCGCTCTTCAAACGAATATTTTTATTCATTCTGTGTGCCGCTGGCAATAGAATCATTCCCAGCAACCTGTTCATTTCAGGCCCGCAATTTTGTTTTTTGAATCGAAAGCCTGACCAGAAAGGATTTATCGTCCTGCGAGATGTTCAATTCGTGTGTGCCCGGGAACAACAGATTGAGCCTTTTTCGCACATTTTCGAGCCCGATCCCTGAATCCTGCAAATCGCCTGCCTGACTACTTTTGCTCATGCTGTTCTCGGCCACAAAAACGATTTGATCATCGCTCACGGCCAAATTGATGTGTATGAACGAATTTTCGCGATAGCTCACACCGTGCTTAAAAGCATTCTCGATAAATGGGATAAAAAGTAGCGGTGGAATGTCGAAGTCGGCAAAATCAACCGGAAAATCAACCTTCAAATTCACTTTCGAATTCAGCCGCAGTTTCATCAGCTCGATGTAATTGGCCATAAAGTTAATTTCCTGGCTGAACAAGGTTTCGCCATGCTCCGATTCATAGAGCAGGTAACGCATCATTTTCGACAGTTTTAGCACCGAATCCTGTGCGGCAGGCCCGTCGATCCCGATGAGCGAATAAATGTTGTTCAGGGTGTTAAAGAAAAAGTGCGGGCTCACCTGATTTTTCAGGAATGCCAGCTCCGAATTCAGCTTTTCCTTCTCCAACTCCTTCTGTTTCTTCTCGTTCTGCTTCAGTTTTTCCATCACGCCCAATCCCATCGCAAAGCCGGAAATCAGTACCGAAACCAGAATATGGTTATAAAAGCCAAAAGCTTTTAAGGGAGGATGAACATTTTCGGCATTGCCTGCCATTTTCTTCATTGCCTCCTGAAATTTCGCATCCTGAACCGGGTCAAAAAGTATCGTATCGTTAATATAATTTGTGATGAAATAAGTAGCCAGGATTGTTCCCGTCAGGATTAGAACGTAAGCCAGTTTACGTTCCTGAAGGAAAAATTTTGGGACCAGCCAGAGATAGCCCAGGTAAAAAATGAAAATGGCCGAAAAAGCATGAACATAAAACTGGTTCACACGGTGCTGGTTCCCTCCACTAAATGCGTAGTTCAGATAAATCGGGATACTGATAACAATTATCCAGGCAATTACATGGAGCGCCAACACCAGTTTTTTATCGGATATGGATTGAAATTTGAACATCGGATTTCATTTTTATCAAAGATAGCATACCAATTCTAATTTTCAATTCAACGATTTACGATTTGCCCTGCTTTTAAAATTGTCAATGGAAAATAGTAAAATCGTCAACGTTTCAATGGGTTACGCCTTATTCGTACCGCAGTGCGTCAATTGGGTTCAGGTTGGATGCCTTTTTCGCCGGGTACCATCCGAAGAAAATACCAATGGCCGAACAAACCAGGAACGAGAGCACAACCGACTGGGTCATAATAACCACCGGCCAGCCCATTACCCGGCCAACCGCTGCGCTGATCAGGTATCCGAACAATATTCCGATCACCCCGCCTGAAACGCTCAGCATGGTCGATTCGATCAGGAATTGCATCAAAATGTCCTGGCCTTTGCCTCCGATCGACATACGTAAACCGATTTCGCGGGTTCGTTCGGTTACCGAAACATACATGATATTCATAATACCAATACCGCCAACGAGCAACGAGATTCCGGCAATCGCGCCTAAAAGCGTGGTCAGGATGTCGCTGATTGAGGTAAATGTTTTCACCAGTTCCGACTGCGACATGACCCTGAAATCGTCGTCTTCAGGTTTGGCAATTTTATGTTGCTTGCGCATCACGTTTGTCATTTCGGTTATTGCATCATCAGTTTTTGCTTCGCTAACGGCTGAAGTATAAATTCCGGTAATGTAGTCGATGGCCAAAAACCTGCGCTGGACGGTGGTGTAAGGCGCAATCAGGATATCGTCCTGGTCTTGCCCGAATGAGTTTTCGCCCTTTTCGCTCAACACGCCAATAATTTTCATCGGAATGTTTTTAAACCGGATGGTTTGCCCAATTGGATCGGTACCTTTTGGAAATATATTTTCGATTACTGTTTTGCCAATCAGGCAAACCTTTGCCAGACTGTTAATTTCCTTGTCGGTAAATATCCGCCCACTCTCCACTTCAAACTTTTTGATCCCGAGATATTCCGCGTTTCCGCCAAAAAGGGTAGTTGGCCAGTTCTCGTTTCCAAACACGGCTTGTCCGCTTGACCGAACTTCAGGAGAAACAGCCGTAACATCGGGGCATTGTTGGCGGATGGCTTCCACATCGGCCATTTTCAATGTCTGGCTGCCCGAATTGCCCATCATCACCCCGCCGCGCTGTTGCGAGCCCGGCATAATGAAAACCAGGTTCGACCCCATGCTCGACATTTGATCCTGAATGCTTTTTTTCGATCCCTGCCCGATGGCCAGCATGGCAATTACCGAAGCAACGCCGATGATGATGCCGAGCATGGTAAGAAATGCCCTGAACTTATTTCGCAGCAGTGCATTTTTTGCAATTTTTATCAAATTTGAATAGTTCATGTTCTGGAAAATTAAAGTTCGTGTTCTTCAACCGGCAATGTTTTTAAAATTTCGGAGGCCAGAAATCTTTCTGTAAGTTTGGTTTCCTTGACCACCAGCCCATCCCGAAACAGGATGTTCCGCGTGGTCAGCTTGGCAATGTCGGGCTCATGGGTCACAAAAACAATGGTCTTTCCCTGATCGGCGTTCAAGCGCTGAAAAAGTTCCATGATTTCGTAGGAAGTGCGGGTATCGAGGTTCCCGGTAGCTTCGTCGGCCAGGATCACCACCGGGTCGTTCACCAGCGACCGGGCAATGGCCACCCGTTGCTGCTGCCCCCCCGAAAGTTGGTTGGGCATGTGGTGCATCCGATCGACCAGCCCAACAGCTTCGAGTGCTGCAAGGGCGCGTTCTTTGCGTTCTTTCGACTTTACCTTGCTGTTGTAAAAAAGGGGCAGTTCAACGTTTTCGAGGGCCGAAGTCCTTGGCAACAGGTTGTACGACTGGAAAACAAATCCCAGTTTAGCGTTCCTCAGGTTGGCCAGAGCATTCTTGTCGAGTTCCGAAATGCTTACCCCGTCGAGCTTGTATTCACCGGAGGTAGGCTTTTCGAGGCAGCCCAGGATGTTCAGCATGGTCGATTTTCCTGAACCGCTGGTTCCCATGATGGCAACAAATTCGCCTTTTGTAATCTGGATGTTGATGCCTTTCAGCGCCCGCACCGTAACATCGCCCACATGAAAATCCTTCTTCAGGTTCGTAACTTCTATAATGGTATTGTTCATGGCTTTAAATCTTATTTCTTTTTCATCCCCGGACGTGTTGGCATAAACGGGCTGCGTGCGGTTTTTGTGGCAGCGGCAGCCTTTTCTTCAGACATCGATAAAATCATTTCATCCCCTTCTTTCAACCCCGAAAGCAATTCGTAGTTTATTCCGTCGTTTTCACCAAGCTTCACTTCATATCGTTGAATAACCCCGCCGTTTTTGGTCCAGATGAAATTCAGGTCTTTTTCTGAAGGATCAGCTTTTGGTGCCCGTGGGGCCATTTTTCTTGCCTCTTCTTCAGGAATTGTTTTAAGGTAGGCCGAATAGGTTGCTTCGTCGGGAGTAAACCGGAGCGCTTTCCCGGGTACAACCAGGATGTCTTTTTTCTCGTTCACAAATATGGTAATGTTGGCGGTCATGCCCGGCATTAATTTCAGGTCGGGGTTGGGCGCCCGCACAATCACTGTGTAAGTTACCACATTCGATGTTACTACGGGTTGCATCCTGATTTCGGTTACCAATCCGGAAAATTTCAGGTCAGGAAAAGCATCAACGGTAAACTCGACGCGCTGGTTCAACCTCACCTGGCCTATATCGGCTTCGTCAACTTTGGCTTCCACCTGCATCTGGGTCAGGTCGTTGGCAATCGAAAACAGTGTCGGGGTGTTGAAGCTGGCAGCCACGGTCTGGCCTTCGTCAACGGCACGGTCGAGAATAACACCGTCGATAGGCGAAAAAATCCGTGCATACGACAGGTTGATCTTGCTTCTGTCGTAAACCGATTGTGCATTGGCCAAAGCGGCCACCGCATTTTTATAATTGAACTCTGCCAGGTCAAAATCCGACTGGGCAATCAGCTTCTTCCCAACCAGCACTTTGTACCGGTCGTAAGTTGCTTTCTGGTATTTGACCTGTGCATCGGCCTGGTCAACACTTGACTTCGATTGCTGAAGTTGGGCCAGCAAAGGGGTTTCGTCGATCTGCGCCAACAATTGGCCTTTCTTTACGTGCGAATTGAAATCAACGAAAATTTTTTCGATCACTCCTGAAACCTGGGTGCCAACTGCAACCGTTTTGATGGCTTCGAGCGCACCGGTTGCCGTGATGGTGTTGCTAATGGTTCCTTTGCCTATTTTTGCTGTTTCGAAAGCAATTGTTTGATCGGCGTTCCGTAGCGACTTGAAGGCGAAAAAGCCCACTGCGAGTATGACTATTGCCAATCCAATGAATAAAACTCTTTTTTTCATGATATGATGTTTTTTAATGTTTTTCTGAGTTGAACCCTTTTTTTATATCTGTTTTGTACTTGGTTTTCCTGAAATCCCCCACTGGGGGCAGGGGCTCTGGCTTGTTAAAGTGTCAGCGGAATCCCTTTATAAAAATCAAGTACTTTGTACCTGAAAATTAAACTGTATTTTGATTGCAGCAACTGGCTTTCGGAAGTGATCAGGTTTGTTTTCTGGACCAAAAAATCGACCGAGTTGAGCAAGCCTACCTTGTATTTTTCGGCAGTCACATCATACGATTCCTGTGCCGAATTTTTTAGTTCGAGGCTGGCGGCATATTGGCTTTGAGCCGATACCACGTCCACACAAGCCTGCTCAATTTCTTTACGAAGTTGGTTTTTTGTGTTCACCACATCGAGCTCGGCGCTGGTTACCGCAAGATTAGCCAGTGCAACATTCGTTTTCACCTGTTTTTTCTGAAAAATCGGGACCGAAAGGGTAAGCCCAAGCGATGGGTTGATCTTGTCCGACAACTGAGTGGTATAGCTTGAACCGTTTATCAGGCTCGAATAACCGCTCGATAACCCGGCGTTCATCGAAACACTGGGCAAAAAATCGGCCCTGGCAATTTTCACACCGAGCGCAGTGCTTTCTTTGGCCAGTTCAATGTTCTTTATTTCAGGCTTAATCCCAAGCGCCAGGTTATAAACATCCTGCGCATTGGGCTGAACAGGTTCAACCAGTAAACTATCGAGGTTGGGCGAGGTGATGGCAAAATTCGGGTCAACCGGGTATTCCATCAACTGTTCCAATGTCACATTGTCGATTGCCAAATTGCTTTGAGCGGTTACCAATGTCGATTTTTCACTGGCCAGTTCCGATTTGATCTGCAAATAATCGGACAATGAAATAACGCCCAAATCCATCCGTTCTTTGGCCAAAGCCAAACTTTCGGTGGTCGATTGAATTTGCTTTTCGGCATTTTTTACACTTTCATAAGCATAAAGCACTTGCAAATAAGCGTTTGTGATATTTAAACCAACCGATTCTTTCACCGATTCGGAATAGAACTGACCACTTTCAAAGTTCAGTTCGGCTTGTTTGATCCGAGCGTTGAGCTTATCGCCATTGAAAAGCGAAACATTGGAACTGATCCCGTAGTTGGTATTGTTCGAACCACTGCTGCTTCCATACTGGCCAGTTGTTGAGTCGAACCCTTTGTACCAGTTAAAGTTCTCGCTTACCGAAGCGTTCACCGAAGGCAACCGGTTCGATTTTGCCTGATCGGCATTCAACTGGTTTTGGTTGTTTGACAGATCGGCCTTTTTTACCTGGATATTTTTATCCAGCGCATAATTGATGCATTCCTGCAGCGTCCAGGTTTTGCCCTGCGCCATGCCGTCGAATCCTGACAGAAAAAACAGGAGGCTGGCAATCATTAAACTTGTTTTCATTGTTTTCATCCGAATATAATTTGTTTTGAAATTGTCGAATTCAATCCTAAAATATGCGGTGAAAGTAGGGCCACTATTTATATCCTGAAAATGGAATAGACGTTTTGGCGAATTTTGACGACAGTTGGGTAGATTGTTTGCAAGTATGAATTTTTGGGGGCAAGTAAAAATACCTCAACCATTTGCAAAAGTGTGGTTAATTATAAACCCGGTAATTTCTTAATCCTTCAAAACACCACTTTTACCCCAATTCCTCCGGGATAAGTTTTCAGGGACCAACTGACCCGTGGCACGTAGGAAATGCCGTCGAAATCCTCCGGATATTTTTGCCTGTATTTCCTGAAATTGCGTTTGGCAAGGGTTGGTTGGGTCCAAATCTGGGTTTCGGTAACCGCTGTGTTCAGGGCAAAGTAGCCGGCCCCGGCCCAAACCGAACGCTTAAAACCCAGCCAGGTAATGAGCCCGCCGCCCAGGTTGACGGCTCCGGTCAACGCATGATTTTTCCAACTCCGGACCAGTTTTTCGCGCATCGCACATTCACTGAACAAGGTTTCGGCTTTAGTCAATTTCTCCAGGCGTTCACTACGGGTATTTTCAGGCATCGAATTTATCTGTCCCGGCCAGTTGACAGGAGTTAACGGACTGATAAACTGACCAGCCGCGCCCAACAGAGTGGTTGCCGCGCCCAATGCCATATCCTGCCGCGTACTTTTATCGTTGCTGGTCAGATAAACTGCCCCCTGCCCCAGTGTTGCCGCGCTGTATGCGCCCAGCCAACCGTACCACCAGCGTTTGGTTTTGGTTAAATCGTGTTCAAGGGTATTTTTAATGAACTGAATCCGTTTAACGGCCAATGAATCAGGAATTTCAGTTTGTGCCTGAAGGGGTGCAAAATGGAAATTGAAAATCAGGAGAAAAAACAGGATTTTCAAAGTTGGTTGAGTTGTGTTTTTTCGGATCATGGCATTCAATCCTTCAAAAAAGCTAAATCGTCGAACTCTTTAACAACTGTTTTGCCAACCATTGCCGATTCCTTCAGGCGGAAGGAGGCAATCAGGCTGATTGCCATCAATCCGATCAGGACCAGCAGAGGATTGCCCATCGATCCATCGGCTTTGGACTTAAACATGTCCATCCCGAAAATAAATGCAATTCCCGAAATCTGGCCCATCATCAAAAGCAAACCGTTTGAAGAACCTTCAGAAGCCGGATAAGTAATTTCGGCGCCGTATTGAAACCCGATTGGTCCGGAACTGAGCAGGAAAAATCCTAGAATACCTCCGGAAAGTAAGATGAGTGTAAAGTTTGTTGAATAGGAAATGCCGATCAATCCGAGCGTGGCTCCCAGTAGAGCGATTTGAATAAAAGGGACCCTTTTCCGGAAATAATCGGATAAAAATGGAATGACCATTGCGCCCGCAATTCCGGCTGCGATCATCACACCGCCGACAATTCCGGCCTGGGTGACCGAAATATTCCGTGGGTTCAAAATGGCTTCGATCCAGGTCGTCACACTGTTGAAAACGCCCAATCCGATTAAAAAAATGAACATCAGCAGGAGAAAATCTTTGGAACGAAAAATGATCCTGAATCCGTCGAGCACCAAGGCACGTTCTTCTTGTTCAGGCAAACAAGGCGCTGTTGGCGGGCCCTCTTTGGCAAACAGGATGAAAATAACAGCCGCAATAACCGACAAAATTCCGTAGAAATAAAGCATTCCGGCAATGCCTGAACTCAACGACAGGAACGGGGTGAAAATCATCCCGGCCAGAATCCCGACGTACATGGATAAGGTACCAAGGCCCGACGCGGTTGCCCTTTCGTTAATCGGGAACCAGCGCGCCGAAAGTTTGGTAATAGCATTCAGCAGAAAAGGCTGCCCGATGGCAATCCCAACCTGGGCGATAAGCAGCAGATCAAAATTGGTGGAAGCAAAACCCCGCATGAGTCCGAAAACACCTGTCAACAAAGCGCCAATGCCAACGCCAATTCGGATTCCATAGGTATCGATAATCCAGGAAGCTGGTATCGAAAACAGGATAAAAATAACCATGAAGCTCATGGAAAGAATCCCGATCCACAGCTCGGAAACCCCGTAATAGTGCACGGCTTCGCTGGTAATTGGGGCAAAAGTTATCCAGAGGAGCTGGTTCATGGCCACAATGAACATATAAACCACCAGCATCACCCACCGGTAGCCATAAATTTTGAATACTGATTTTTCCATAACTAAACCTTGTAAAAGTTCAGAAATAATTCTGTGTTTCGGTAAATGTATAAGAAAAATCAGAAAAAGATCAGAATTGGTTCGTTAATAGTTGATTATCCCAATTCATAGCTTTTCCGATCGAAACAAACGAAACTCACTTTCCTGATCTGATCGTTTCCTGGCAGGGATCCAGTGACGGTACGAATGGCAATTTTAGCAGATTCTTGCTATGGAAACCCACAAGTGCCCGTGCTGATGTTTGGAAAAGCGATGGGTTCAACTTCGTTTTCAAGGGCAAATTTCAGCGAGTTCAGGTAGGCATTTTCAAGCCGTTTGGTTTGCTGGTAAAGTATTTATCCGGCTTTTCCAAATAAATTAGCCATTAAAACTTTCAGGCAATCGCCTGCTTAACGAAACTCAGGTTAGAAATAATGTGGTTTGGTGTATTTTCTTCTGAACAAGTTAAAATCGTACCCGATCAATATTTCGTATGTCCCAATTTGAAACTTGCGAATATCTTGAAAAACAGCATAGTCGGCAGCAAACCCAATCCGCAAGTTGTTTGAAAAACTATACTGGCCCGACAAACAGAACGATCCGTTACTGCGAATATTCCCGCCGAACTGAAGGTTCGCGGGCAGATAAAGTACGGCAGCCGCATCGGCATAAAGGGGTAGCCCAAATGTTTTTACGATAAGCAAATTTGGGCGCAGGCGCATGTCACCCACCAGTTTGAACACATATCCACCCGACAAATAAACCGTATTAAACTGCGACATGGAGGAAAACCAATCGCGGTTTACTTGAAATGTGTTGTTGATAATTTCAGGCATCGAAAGGCTGACGTATAAATTCTCGTTAAAAAATACGGCGCCCAAACCAAAAACAGTCATGAAATAATTATGAATATCCTGAAGAAACTGCGAATCAGATATTAAATCGGGATACAACTGATAATCAGATAAATTATTACTGTAATTTACAACCCCGGCTTTAAACCCAAACCTCAAAAAATTGTACATATCGAGCCTAACCTGGTACGAATAAACGCCAGTTAGTTCCAATTCTTTCTCTCTTCCAACATTTAATTGCTGAATGTTCAGTCCCATACCACTTTTCTGATCTTTGATGCCCGTGAAGTAGGAGAACTGCCGGGTTAACGGAGCGCCGTTGATCCCAACATAGTTGACGCGTGTTGAAGCCAACAGCCCGCCCTTGTCCCACATTCCAACGTAAGCCGGATTAACAGTCTGCATATTCGTAATATACTGAAGGGGCAACCTCCAGATATACTCATACTTCTGCCCTTCTGCCAGTTTTGCGACAAACAGGAAAATGGAGAGAAACGATACAACAATATGAAGACGCCTTCTAAACATTTGTTTTATTTGCTATTTACCCAGTTTCAATTTACCAATAACCCATTCACTCGTTTCGCCCCAGTCACCCTCTCCCTGTTGTTCTTCTTTCCTTGTTACAAATGACCCATTCCCAAATTCGTGTAATTCGCTTAGTAGGATACAAAAACATAACTCTTTCTGACCTGGCCATTCCCCAGTTCAAGAACATAGAAATAGGTGCCGGGCAAAACCATTCCATTGTTTGTGACAATCGAACGGTTGGTTGTCCTTCCATCCCACCAGGCACGATCGTAACTTCCCCAATATCCAACATTTCCGTAGTGGTCCTTTTCGTATAGTTTATTCCCCAGTTGATCAAATATATACATTCTTGCGTTTGGATAATTGTCGATACAAAATACCTGGAAATAATCGTGGATGTTATCGCCGTTGGGCGAGAAGGCTTCCGGTATTAACATATCGCAATTGCGGGCCGGATCGAGGTAATCCGGGATACCATTGTGGTTCGAGTCGTCGTCCCACCAGATTCCATCCCCATTCCAATCTTCCATAATGGTTGGCCATTTATCGCCGTCATCATTGGGATCGCGCCAGTCCCGAATGCCATTGCCATCGGTATCTTGTAACGGGGCGTTACTGCCAATCATATTTGTTTTTGGCGAAGAGCACCTGTCAACAATATCAAAAACATTGTCCAACCCATCACCATCATCATCTTTTCCGCTCAACGCCACAAAATCGGGGTGGCCGTCGTGGTTCGCATCATTTCCTTCAATGTAATCCGGAACTCCATCGTTGTCCGAATCGGTATCCAGGAAGTCAGGGATTCCATCCCCGTCGGTATCAACCGGGATAAGCCTTTTGCCCCCATGTGCCGGATCATAAGCATAGTCGACGCCGAATTCATTTACTATTCCTGTCGGAGGAACATATTCTGGTTTTCCCGGTTCTTCTACGCTATTTGGTCCCTTCCCATTTTGTGCTTCAATATTATCAGGGATCCCGTCGTTGTCCGAATCAATGTCGAGCCAGTTCGGATGCCCATCTCCATCACTGTCGGTTGTTTTCCAATCCTGGCCCGGCAGAACTTCATCAACATTCAAAATTCCATCGCCATCGGCATCCTGATCAATATCATCAGGAATACCATCGCCATCGAAATCGGCGACAATCTGAATGGTAACTTTTGCAGCATTGCTAACATTTTGTTTTATGTCAGTAATAACATAGCGGAATGTATCAACTCCTGAATAGGTCTGATCAGCTTTGTATTCAAATGCCCCCGATTGGTCGTGGTTTAAGGTTATTGTGCCGTGTGCCGGTTTACTAATCAGGGTCGTGTCTAAAAAGATCGGGTCGTTCTCCGGATCATAGTCTTTGCCATGCCCGTTATCGGCTAGCAGGTTCCCGCTTAAAATTCCACAACCCGCACTGAAATCATCATCCTTGGCCACCGGCGGGTAATTGGGTATCGGAATGGTGATTATTGTATCCTTGGTACAACCGTTTGCATCGGTAACCGTTACCGTATATTCACCATTTTCCAAATTGGAAATATCTTTTGTTGTTGCCCCGGCGTACCCAAGGGTGGCATCGGGGTGCCAATTGTAAAGATAGGCTTCAGAACCACCCCTGACATAAAGCACAATGCTCCCTTTGGTTTTTGATTTTAAGTCGATTTCATGAATTGTTGCGTTGATTACAATCGGATTGGGCTGGGTAACTGTTACTTCAGGTACCGGGTCGGAAACACATCCGTTGGCCTCGATCGTCAGGTTTTTGTAGGTATTGGCAGATACAATTACTTTGGCCTTTCCCCCGGTAACCTGAACATTGGCGAACTGACCTCCATCATACGAAATGGCATAAATACCGTCGGGGGTATTGGTGGCCGTGAAACTGATGCTGCCTTTCCCATCATAACAAAGACAATTTTCAACTCCTGAAACGGCCAGTAACGGTGCAGGTGGTAAGGCCGGAACGGCCACTCCGGTTGTATCCGACTCGCAACCTGTTTTTACATTCCGCACCTTAAAGGTGTATCGTTTCGTTTTCAGACCGGAGAACGTTGCGGTTGACAAATATGAGCCGCCATCCATACTGTATTCAAACCCGGTACCTTCCGCCGGGCTGGTAACCTGAACTGTCCCGTTGGGATTGTTGCAGGTTGGGTTGACTGTAACGTTAGCCACCGGAGTAGCAGGGAGCGGTGGTAATGGATTAATTTTGACCGTAGTCACGGCAGATTCGCATCCAGTCAAAACATCTTTTACTTTAATGGTGTGTGAACTTCCAGCCAACTGATTATTTAGCGAATCACTTGAGGTATAAGCTGCACCATCAAAACTGTATTCGAATCCTGTTCCACCTGCAGGTTTAGTTACTTTAATTGTACCGACACCCGTGAAGCAATCCGGGGTAGTTGAAATTGCTGTTGGCGCCAATGGCGGGCTGACAACAGGATCCATTTTTATTGAAGTTGCTGATTCGCAGCCTGTGGTATTATCTTTTACTTTAATTGTATGGATGCTTAATGGGGCAAGTCCGGCAAAATCAATGCCGGATTGATAGGTATTGCCATCGATACTGTATTGATAATTTGTACCCGATGGGGCTGTCACTTCAATTGTCCCGGTTGCGATTATACAATTTGGCAATACTGCTACCCGAACTGTTGGCGTTAAAGGTGGACCGACAACAGGATCAATTTTTATTGAAGTTGCAGATGATTCGCAGCCTGTTGTATTATCTTTTACTTTAATTGAATGGTTGCTTAAGGGTGCAAGTGCGGCAAAATCAATTCCGGATTGATAGGTATTTCCGTCGATACTGTACTGAAAGTTCGTGCCAATCGGAGAGCTAATCTCAATGGTTCCGGTTGGTGTGTTACAATCAGGCTTGATTTTAACAACAACCAACGGGGCTGAAGGTGCGGCCGATATTTTGTCAACAATTTTCGTAGTAGCAGCCGATTCACAACCAGAAGTTATATCTTTTACCTGAATGGTATGGGTGCTTCCCGGGGCAAGTGCGGCAAAATCAATTCCGGATTGATAAGTATTCCCATCAATACGGTACTGATAATTGTTGCCCAATGGGAAGGTCACTTTAATTGTCCCCGTTGCGGTAATACAGTTAGGCAATTCAGATACCACTACCGTTGGAGCCGGAGGCGGATCTTTTAATGAAATATCGATAGTACCGCTTGCGCTGCACCCATTTGCATCAGTAACGGTTAAAGTATGTACCCCTGAAAGCAATAAAAATTTTCCTTCTCCGGTATATGGATGAGTACCTGTTCCACCCGTAGCAGTTACGGTTACCGTATTACTGTTGCCCGAGCACAACGGCTCTATCGGTGAAATATTAATTTTCAGTTCATCCGGCCCTGGCATGGTCCCGCTAATTGGGTCAGCCTGGCAGTTGTTGGCGTCTTTAATAATGAACGAATACAGCGATCCGGTTGGTACGTTTACGGTAATCTTTCCGGCCGGGTCCAGCTTTTTGCCATTCAGGAAATACACTCCTGAACCTCCGGTTGCAGTCAGGGTTACCGTACCCCCATCAGCAAAACATTTTCCGGGGATTGGGGCATCAGCCTTTGCAATAATCGGGTTAGGATTTGGCATTGTAAATGTTAACGATGCAGAACAAAGATTATGATCAAATATTTTGATGGTCTGAGTCTTCCCGGCTGGTATGGTGTAGGTCCCGGTATTGGTGTAGGGAGGGGTTCCTCCTGAGGCGGTAACTATCAGTTTTCCTGTTCCATCGGCACAAAGAGGAGGTTCAAACCCGCTGTACCCGGCAGTTAATTTTATGGTTGGTTCCAAAATATCCACCTTGCCCAGCGAAACCTTGTTCAACGGATTGGAGGCATCCTGAATCATCACATCATAAGTTCCGGCAGTGAGCCCGGCTATTGTCGGTGCCGATTTCCAGGTGTTGCCGTTATCGACACTAAAGTTATATTTTCCTGAAGCTGCTCCCGCCTGGTTGCTGATTGAAATGATACCTGAATTATCGCCTTTGCACATCACATTGGTATGCGAAACATCGGCAGAAAGCGACCCGGCAGGATTGATTACTTTCTGAAAGGTGATTGTACAACTTGTTGCTTTCTTGTCGCGAATGGAAACAGTGTAAGTTGCCGAAGTCAAGCCCGAAAATACGTTTGTAGCTTGCCAGGAAGTTCCATTGATGCTGTATTCATAAGTACCCGACCCTCCTTTTGCGTTCACGGTTAAAGATCCGTCGCCAGCTCCGCTAAAGGTTTCGGGGGCAACGACAACGTTTGCATCAAGCACGTTGGGTTGATTGATCACAACGTTGCCAAGCACCACAATATTGGCTGTATTTCCGGCATCGCGTACCTCAAGCGTATATTCACCAGCGCTCAAACCCAGGGAATAAGGGCTGTCAACCCAAACAGTCCCACCGGAAATGCTATATTGGTATTTTGCAGCGCCAGTCGGGTTCTTGAAGGTAATACTTCCATCCTTTCCGCCAAAACAGGTCACATTTGACAGGTCGTATTCAGCAGTGATGGTACCGGCTGGTGAAATTATTACAGGTATTGTTATCAAACAGCCGTCAACATTGGCATCGCCAACACTCACCGTATAGGAAGCCGGAGCCAGGTTGTAGAAAACACTTTCAGGCTGCCAGTTAATCCCATCGAGACTATATTTGTAGATACCTGAGCCTCCATTTTGCCCGGTTATGGTTATAGACCCGTCATTCGCACCGGGCACAGTTTCGTTTGTTCGTTGTGCCGTGGCTTGAAGTTTATCGGGCTGTCCAATCTGAACCCCCGCAAGATTGGCAATACAGCTGTTGGCATCGTGAATAATTAATACATCATAGGAACCTGCACTGAGCCCGGTGAATGTACTGTCGGACTGCCATTTAATCCCATCTAAACTGAATTGATAAGGCCCAACGCCATTCTTTGGGTGAGTGATGGAAATTTTGCCATCGATGCCGCCAAAGCACGTTACATTGGCAGGAGTAACCGTGGCAGTGAGTTTTGGTGGTTCCGTAATTTCAATGGGATTCATGCTTATCGCGCAAGTTGGGTGATTGGCATCCCTGATCTGAACCGTATAAACACCGGCAATCAGTTTTTCAATTTTATCAGTAACCCAGTTTGTTCCATCAACCGAAAATTCCCAGGCGCCCGAACCTCCCGACATGTTGCTGAAGGTAATTTTTCCGTCGTTACCGCCAAAACAGGTAACGGGAAAAGCTTGTGCCGTTGCAGCAAGCATGTCTGGTTCAATAATTTCAAAAACCCCAATGGTAATGAAACATCCCGGTGAATTCGTGTCATGCATTTGCAAGGTATAACTTCCTGGCTTCAACCCTGAAATTGTTTGCAAATTATTCCAGTTTGTCCCATCAACAGAATATTCATAAAGACCTGATCCGCCCTGATGAGTAAGGATAGTGATCGTTCCATCGTTTGCGCCATGGCAGGTCACGTCGGTTTTTTGGGCTGTGGCCAGCAAGGGCGTTGGTTCAGAAATAATCCGTGTATCCAGAATTCGTTCACAGCTACTCAAATTGGCATCACGAATTTTAACCTCATAAGTTCCTGAAGCCAGGTTTTTAAATGCACCATTGGCGAACCAGTTCGTTCCATTTATGCAGTATTCATAATTTCCGGAAACGCTGTTCGCCGGGTTGGTAATGGTAATGGTTCCGTCGTTGCCCAAACAAGTGGCATTGGTTGAAGCAACATCAGCCGTAAGTGGGTCAGGTTCGACGATGGTGAATGAACCCAGCGCCTGTTCGCAACCTTTCGCATCGCTCATTTTTACGTTGTAGTCACCTTTCAGTAAACCGGTAAACGAACCGTTTGTGCTTGTAATCGGAGTGCCAGTCCCATCATCAATTGTAAACTGATAAGGAGTTGAACCATTTGCCGGATTCGAAATTAGTATTTTACCATCTTTTGCCCCGTTACAACTGATATCGTTTTTAACAACCGAAGCCTGCATTTGGAGTGGCTCGGTAATGGTTATTTCTGAAATAAACTCAATGCAGTTTTGTCCTTTCGCATCGCTCATCAAAACAAAATATTTAATGGGGGCAAGGCCGCTAAATGTTTGTGAGCTTTGCCAGTTGATGCCGTCAACGGTAAACTGGTATGTTCCGGATCCTCCTTTTGCATCATAAACACTGATGCTCCCGTCGTGTGCGCCAAAACATTTCACATTGGTAAACGAGGTACTTGCCTGAAGCTTGTCGGGTTCAGAAAGTGTCACGGCGCCAATGGTATCAACACAACCCGGTGCAATGGAATCGCGGATTTGAACGGTAAAAGGTCCGGCACTCAAACCCGTAAATTGTAATGCTGACTGCCAAAGGTTGCCATCCAGGCTAAATTCATATTTTCCGGAGCCATTCTTCGGACCAGAAACAGTAATGGTACCGTCGTTTCCATTAAAACAGGTGACATCCGTTTTCGAAAGTGTGGCGGTAAGTGGTTCAGGTTTAATGATAACAATAGTTCCCAACGAGATTTGGCAACCGGTCACTTCAGCATCGCCAATCCACACCACATAACTGCCGGGTAAAAGTCCGGTGAAGTTTCCACTGGATTGCCAGTCGGTACCGTTTATAGAATATTTATAATTTCCCCATCCGCCTTTGGCACCGGTTACCGTAATGGTTCCGTCGTTACCCAAACAGGTGGCATTGGTATAATTGGGGATAGCACTGAGTTGATCGGGTTCTTTAATTTCAACCGTTCCCAAACTTATTTCACAGCCTGGAATAACCTTGTCCCTCATTTGCACCGTGTAAATTCCTTTGACCGGAATTTTAAGCGGCAATGCACTTTCCTGAATCCAGGAAATGCCCCCATCAATGCTGTATTCAAAACTTCCGGAGCCACCACTTGCCCCTGAAACAGTAAACGTGCCATCGCCAGCGCCATAACAGGTTATGTTTGTAGCAACGGGAGTGGCGGTGAGTTTAAGGATTTCAATATCCAGGGTGGTTGTTGTTGCGCATTGCCCGGCTTCAGGGGTAAACGTGTAGGTGCTGGTCCCTGCCGTTGCTGTTGAAATAGTTGCCGGGTTCCAGGTTCCCGGAATGCCATTCGTCGAAGTGAGCGGCAACAGTGGAGCAATGCTGTTCTGACAGATCGGGTCAATTTTCGCAAACAGGGGCAGGACCGGATCGTCCACCTCAACCACACCCGATTGGACAATCCCGTCGCAAGTAAGCTGATGTTCCTGTACCTGAAGCTGGTACGTTTTGGCTTTCGACCAGGTAACGACAACAAAACTATCGGTACTCGATTTAATTTCAACCCCATCGAGTGTCCAGGTAAAAATTGAACCGGGCAAACCCTTTTCAACCCAATAGCGGCGATCGGTTCCGACACACACTTTATCGGGCATATTCATCTGTGCCAGCGCCTGGAAGGCACCGGAAAGCAATATGATCAGCGCGAAAATATGTCGGACCCGTTTAACCATGTTTTTTTTAATTTTTTCCTTCAGGGTTTTGCAAAACCCAATATAATACAATTTGCGAAATCAAGTTATCCATCCCGTGTTGGATTCAAAATTTATTCAAATGATCTAGTCCTTTGTCCTTCCCCGTCAGCGTTTCAAAACCCTGACGGGGAAAAAGGAGCAATTCATTTCAGCACCATCCCTCGGTGATTTCATTCTCCCCTCTCGTGGAGGGGTTGTGAGTTTCTGTTCTTTCTTCTGGCCTTCCTCCGGATTATTCAATGGATTTGCAAGTTTGAATTTCCGGTCACCGACCTTTTTCATAGGCATTTTAATTTATAAATGATGATTTATTATTTATTCGTTTATCCGGAGATTGACTATTTCTCCGGGGTTCGAAAAGAATAATATTGTACTACATCTGATGTCCATGTTGTTCCATTTGTTTTATTCTGTTCTATAAAGTTTGGCTGGGTATATCAATTGATATTAAAAACCAAACATCTCATGATTTTATTTAATTTCCACAGCCGACTCACCCCGGGGGCGCTTCGCTTACCCTGCCCCTCTCTTCGTGAAGAGAGGGGCGAAGCCCGATACTTCAGGCTTGGGTGAGATATTTTCATCTATTAATAATTTGTTTTTAATTGCCAGATGCCTGTCCCGATCTATCGGGAGAACCCTCCAAACAGACATCCTCTGGTTTGTTAAAGATCTCAGCATGTTCGTTTCATTAGTTGTGATAAATGGGTGAAGTTTTCGGCAAAGGATTGACTGTAACATTGTAAATAGTGGGCGTGGCAGCAGAACATCCGCTTGCATTTTGATAATTTACTGAAACAGTTTGCGGACCGGCTGTATTCCAGGTCACAGTCACGGTATTATCTGTTGCTGTTCCTCCTGCGGTTATCGTCCCTCCGGCACTGACTACCCAGGCATAGATGCTCATTCCAGGTTCGGTTGAATATACATTGCTTGTGGTTGCCTCGCAAATCGGTGTTGGACCAGCCAGCGTTGGAACCGGAGCAGTATTGATGGTAACATGAACGGCTGCAATTGCACTACAACCTACGGCAGATTGGGCCTTGATGTAATAAGTTCCTGAAGTCGCAACCGCGTTTGGAGTCGCCAACGCAATTGTTGCTGCGGCGTCGGTCCAGTAAGAAAGTAACGTTCCGGCAGGCAATGTACTTTCGGCAGTAATGGCCGCATTGGTCAAATCAACTGTTCCGGGAGAACAAACGGCCGAAGGATCGGTAACCACCAAAACCGGTTGAGGATTAATTGTTACATTAACTGCCGCAATTGCACTACAACCTTCAACTGTTACTGCCTTGATGTAATAAGTTCCTGAAATACCCACCGTACTGGGGGTGGCCAGTGTTGTGGCAGCAGTGGCATCGGTCCAGTACGAAAGTACTGTTCCGGTTGGCAAAGTACTTCCGGCGGTAATGGCGGCAGCGGTCAAATCAACTGTTCCGGGTGAACAAACGGCCAAAGGATCGGTAATCACCAAAACCGGTTGCGGGTTAATTGTTACGTTAACTGCTGCAATTGCACTACAACTTACGCCCGTTTCTGCTTTGATGTAATAAGTTCCTGAAGTCGCAACCGCGTTTGGAGTCGCCAACGCAATTGTTGCTGCGGCGTCGGTCCAGTAAGAAAGTAACGTTCCGGCAGGCAATGTACTTTCGGCAGTAATGGCCGCATTGGTCAAATCAACTGTTCCGGGAGAACAAACGGCCGAAGGATCGGTAACCACCAAAACCGGTTGAGGATTAATTGTTACATTAACTGCCGCAATTGCACTACAACCTTCAACTGTTACTGCCTTGATGTAATAAGTTCCTGAAATACCCACCGTACTGGGGGTGGCCAGTGTTGTGGCAGCAGTGGCATCGGTCCAGTACGAAAGTACTGTTCCGGTTGGCAAAGTACTTCCGGCGGTAATGGCGGCAGCGGTCAAATCAATTGTTCCGGGAGAACAGACAGCCGAAGGATCGGTAATTTTCAGCACGGGTAGTGGGTTCACGGTCACCACAACATTTACTTCGTCGAAACATCCGGTGGCCGCCATTTCCTTAAAAGTTACCGTATAGGTTTGCGGCGTGGCCGGATTGCTCCAGACAATATCTGTACTCACGGTAGTGGGTGAAGAAATGGTCCAATCCACGCCAGAAGTTCCGGGTGTGATGCTCCATAGAAATGTATTGGCCGGGTTATCAGGAATAATTTTATACGGTTCAGTCCCCGGGCAAACAGACTGAGTTGGAGTTGTGCTCGTTTGTGCCATCGCCCCCATCGTACCGGCAAAAACCAACAGCAGCAATGCCAGTCCTTTCATCATTCGATTCATCGTCTTCATATCATTTGTCTTTTTCGGTTGATTATAATTTCTTTTCCCCTTTTCCATCGAATCAAGCCATAAAGGTTCGGTCAACAACGTGCCTGGGTTCTGTTCCCCTTCGTTTCCGCCCGAAAGTTCCAGGTTGGTGAGCCATTGCAACAGGTGCATCAGGATGCTGGTTGGCAGGTTGGTCGGTTTTAAAATTCTTTGTTCGTTTTTCATGATCTATTATTTTTTAGTTTTTGCGTTTTTTATCGGTGATATATGCTTGATGGCTTCGGCAACGGGTTTATTATTTGGATAACCGTATTGCTTCCCGCCGTATTTGTTCCATATTTATCTGTTACACTGGTTATCGTGTAACTGGTGGTAACTGATGGCCCGGGATCGATGGTAATGACATATGGACTTGTCAGGATATAGGTCTCCGTCCACGAGTTGGTCCCATCGGTATATGTAAATTTCCACGGCGCCGTTCCGGTTAAAGTAACTTCAAGCGTAATCTTCGCTCCCTCGCAAACCGGAGGTGATGCCGTAAGAGTTGCTGTTGGCAGCGCCTGAAGGACTTTCATTTTGCCAACCTTCAGGTTAGTGGTACAACCACTGGCATTCATCGCGGTTACTTTAAAGAAATAAATCCCCGGCTCTTTCCATTCAACCTGAACAGACGGCCCCGTATTTCCACCAACAAAATTGGCATAGCCGGGGGTGACGTCGCCCGGGGTAGTGGCAAAGTTGACAGTCGAATCCTGATACAATTCCCATTTGTAAGTGTCGCCCGGCTGTTGATCGACATTAAGTGTATCTATCTGGCCCTGGTACACAACGTTCTGGGCCTTGGCGGAAACCAAAGCCAACAGCATCAGCAGCAAAACTGCCAATACCTGAAAACGCGTTGTGTACAAGAGTCGAATCATATTTTATTTATAGCCCCACCCCAACCCTCCCCACAAAGGGAGGGAGCCGGAATGCTCCGGGCATCGTTATTTGTTATTAATATTTATAACCCCAAGGCAAAGGATAAATCCATTAAACATCCTATGAGCACCTTTCGCATCAACCCTTTCGGTGGGTTTCTTCCCCAAAAGTGGTTTTGACTTCAATCGTTCAGTTCCAACCATCTTTCAATTTTTTCTATTTCAACTTTCTGATTGTGCATATTCCTGAAGTTCGCATCCTGATCAAACCACCCTAACACCGATTCCCGTTTTAATTTGGTCTGTTTTACCGAGACGCACGCCAGGTAACTCGACCACGGATATTCACATGGATGACTGCAAAATCCATGATGGACAGGATTGTTGTGGATGTACAGAATGACCGACTTCAGGTATTTTTCATGATCAATAAGCTTGCGTTTAAAAGGATGCTGAAACAAGCTTCCGGTACGGCCAAATCGCTTATTAAATGCCTGAGCATAAGAATTGAATAGATGTGAAAACTGATTTTCAGGTTTGTATTTTTTTAGTATCAAACCTCCTTCGGGAACCACAGTCTCCGAAAGGGTAACCTCCTTTTCAATCCTTTCGGTGGTTGGAGACCCCGAAAGCGATTTCAGCGGAATAAACCCTATTTCAGTTTCTTCCTTCACCCTTACCAACAGATGAAAATGATTAGGCATCAATACCCAGGCGTAGGTGTCGGCTACCGGCGAAATGTATTTATCGTACAATCCCAGAAAATGTTCGTAATTATCCGGTTGACGAAACAAATTGCAACCGTCGGTTCCACGATTATAGATATGGTAATATTGACCGTATTTCAAATGTTCTGTCTGCATTTATTCAATTTGTCATTTTTTAATTATC
>JBBIHV010000002.1:0-39816 GCA_037446835.1 Sunxiuqinia sp.
TAGAGCATCAGCTTCCCAAGCTGAGGGTCGCGAGTTCGAGCCTCGTTTCCCGCTCTGAAAATCAAGGACTTACAAATATAATTTTGTGAGTCCTTTTTATTTGAACCAAAATTTGCACCCAAAGTAGCTGCAATTTGGGGTAAAACTCATGTTCCGGCCTGAAAATGCGAAAGGTGGCCTTTTAACAGCCACCTTTCGCATTTTATCATCAACCCTGAAAACAACCCCCAAAAAGGTAAATTTTATGAAAGAACCGACATGGCGGCGCCGATCAGGTTGGCATTCTCCATTTTTGAAATCTGGACGGTAATTTGTTCCATTCCAAGTTTAGCCAGCAAATTAGCCAGCGTGGCATTAACGATTTCAACATAAGCCGTGTTCCCGGTTTTAACTTTGCTCCAGAATAAGCTGCCTTCGGCCAACACCTGCACTTTTTGAACCGATGGATAGGCTGAATTCAGGTTCAGTATCAATCCTGTAATTGATGCAGCTACAAGTTTGGCCGAACGTTCATAGATTTGAAAGGCAACTTCAGAATATTCAGGTTTATAGCTTTCAGGATTGTTCATCATCCGGCTTAAATCTGCCGCATCCAAATCAGCGTCAAGCAAATCGTCGGGGAAAACGGCGCGAAAAACGCGCCCCAGGTACATTCCTGAAATTGCCTTTTCAAAAAGCTGATACCCTTTGTTATTCGAGTTGGAATCAACCAGGGCATCAAAAGAAGTGAGGTGTGGCGGATTAAAATTACCCGATTCAAGGTTGACCGGGGTTTCGCCCGACCAGTCTTTTAAATCGGCGATTTTCGGAATATATTCGGATGGGAAAAAGGTAGCCATGTTTGTACCTGTGCCAACAATCAGACCGACATAGGCGTCGTAGCCCGGATTCAGCAAACCTGCAAACAAACTGGTAATGGTATCGTTCACCACCGCAATTTTACTAAATTTTACCGGTGTATGCTTGTTCAGATATTCAACCAACGATTTGCCAACAGGTTGGCCAACCATTCCATCAATGTTCACTCCTTTTGTCCAAGTAATAAGTTCGGCATCGCCATCGGTAAGCGATTTGGCCGGGTACGAAAAGCAATAGCCGATTGGGGAATTTTCCTTCAGGGTTAATTCATTGATAATTTGTGCCTGTGAATTGAATAGGTTTTCTTTGGTAAACCCTTCTATTTTCATTTCGGTTATGTCTTTTTCGGCCACACCGGTGATCTTCGGTTCTTCGTCAACCGAAACCACGGCAGCCCTGAAGTTGGTTCCGCCCAGGTCGAGAACGGTGGCCTGGCCCTTGATCCCATCTTTTTTTGGATGAATGTAAGTTGGCAAACATTTAATTTCTGTTCCGTCGGCTTCAAGTCCGTTTTCGATTTTTTGCCGTAGATTGTAGGCAATATCAAGCAATTGAATGGTGTTTAGTTCGAATGGGTTACTCATAATATAATTTTTTGTTCGTTAGATAACTGTTACAATGTGCTAAAAATATGAAAATCCTGCCGATTCAGCAAAAGGACTGCCTATTTAATCGTGGCTAGTTTGCGAATGGCGGAAATTCACCCGGATTGGTTAAAACTTACAAAATTTGCACCGTCCAATTGTCTGATCCCCAAAAACAGCTTCTAAAACGTAAATTCCCGATGCCAGTTTCTGAACATTTAATTTATTCTGAATGGGTTTCCCAATACGTTCGGTTTGCCCCGACAGGTTAGTTATCCTTACTGACAAAAGTGTTTTGTTGCTTTTTACCGTCAATTCTCCGGACGCGGGATTTGGAAATACAGTCAGTGATTCCGGTTCATTCCGGAGAGCCTGAAATACCGGTGTATATTCTTTAAAATCGTTGATGTCGCGTGGCAGGATTTGATAAGTGCCCAGAAACTGGCTGACGACTCCGACCAGGCTCGTAGCTTTCGCCGGGAAACTTTTATGCACCAGCCTCGAATACTGACTGATGTAAACCACAACGCTACCGGTGTTATCGGTTGCCGTGTAGCTGGCATTTTGTTCCTGGATCACACTTCCTGGCTTGTCGAAAGTCACATTGTTGATCTGCACGAGCATCCCTTCGTAATCTTCATTTACCTGAGAAGCTGTGATAACGACTGGAACCGGGGTTTTGTTGGCCTTAAAATTATAAACATAACTAATCTTGCTTAACTCCGTCAGGTTGGAGTATTCTGATGGGGTTCCCCTGATAACCAGGCTGTCGCCATTTCGTCCGGTGAAAAGCGTGTTGTAAATATTAATTCCTGAACGTTTGCCGTTGCCTGACTGAAGGTAAAATGAATTGTCGAAATTGGCGGTCACACGCCCCGAAACAGTTACTTCCTGGTTTATCAACGGGCTTGAATCTCCGGTTCCCTGCACTTGTTTGATTGGGGTCAGTTGAGCCGTTTCAATTTTTTCAGGCAAAAGGTAATTCCCCTGGAATGTTGATTTTTCGCTGGCGGCATTGGTTGCAAGAACCTTGAAAAAAATCATTTCTCCGGGACTGTAACCTGAAAATGATAGTTTGGCCTGAAATTGATCTCCTGATTGTTCCATTTTTACCTGATGGTTTTCAGAATCGTAGGCATTGCCCCAAAACAGCGAAACATCTGACAGGGTGCCGGCATTTTGGATGGCCACCGAAATCTGCGGGGCATCCTGAGGACTTGGAAATTCGGGATTCATTGAAAAATTGCCGAATGTAGTTCCATTTGGCGTGGCATTTTCCCAGATGTAATTGGCAAATTCAGGATGATCGACAAACGGGTTCCGGTTTTGCTGAATGCGGAAAATACGGTCGTTGCGCTGCCGTTCCATGGCCGATGGCGGATATTGGTTGTTCCAGGCGAGCAAGGTGGTCAGGTTCCCAAATTTGGCTTCCGGATAATTATTTAGTTTCGAAACCAGTTCAAGGTCCATTTCACCGTCGGTTCCCTCGTAACGGGTTGCCATGTAAAACAGGATGCGGGCGACCTGTCCCTTGGTTAGCGGGCCGGGTTCAAAGGCCGAGCTGTTGTACCAGCAACTGGTGGCATAACTATCCTGAGTGCCGTTTGGTTGCACATTATCAAAATCGAGGTTGCCGCGGCTCTGGTTTGCCATGGCATCAGCCGGCCGAAGATTCAGGGCGTCGCTGTCCATCGGTCTGATTCCGGAGAAATTACCATGCGATTTGGCCCAGACATGTTCACGGTTAATCATTCCGGCCTCGGTGCCGTACAACGAAGCATCTCTCGAAATCTGCATATAAAAAAGGATGACATTGTTCGGATTTTGCGGATCGGCATCGGAATAGTTGATAATGTACTTGGCCTGGTTGTACGAAAAATCGACATGGTGGCTGATTTTATCGTGCAGGATCTGTTTGAGTTCAGTTCCCGATTTTCCTTCGGTTCCGTTGTAAAAACCAGCGGGCTGCGCAACGACCCGGTTGGTTAAAAAGAAAAAAACGACAAGAGAGGCAAGAGGATGTAAAAAATTCTTCATAGATGGTTGTTGCTTGTTTACAAAATTTGTCCGGAATTTCAATGCTGGCTCGAACGGAAAGATGAAATGGAAACGAAAGGCCATCCTGTTTATTTCAGGATGGCCTTCTCAATAAAAACTTATTTCAGGGCTGTTTTATTTCAGGGTTGGCCCAACTTTGTACGTGAATTCAGGATTTGGCCCTGATTTCGTACATTGGAAGGTAATGACATAATTGGTCATCGCTCCGTCATACAAAGCAAAAGTGATTTTGTAATCAACATCTATTCCAGAAACTTGTGCAACAGCATTCGGGAATTTAGAAGGTAAAAAAGCGACACCAACAGCTTCTTTAACCGCATCCTGCCAGGTAGCAAATTTAGGATCAAATTTTGCTGTATTTGACTGAAACTCACTGTAATGAGCATTTGATCCGTAATACGTTTCATCGTTTCCGTAACTTGAAACTTTGCTCGCATCAACTTTGTTTTTCACGTAATCAACCACCATTTGATAGTCAGCGGAAGCCATCGTGTAATTTACGGTCGGGTCGAACACCCATTCGTTGGTATTGGCCAAAATAAACTGGTCGGTCTTCACAACTACCGGATTGTATTTCGTCCATGCTCCACCAACTACTGAATATTGGTCGGCATAAGTTTTCAAACCACTGCTATAATAAGCATAAACAACATTCATGATATCACCTTCCTGAGAAAACGGGAATTTTATTCCAAGCAGGGCAGGCAGGTAATTATCAGGGTTGATTGAACTTGAGAAGTTGTTGTATTGTCCGGGTTTTCCTGAAGTTTCACCCATCGAATCGTAATCAGGAGTTGTCAGATAATAGGCGTTAGTGGTTTTCTTCCATCCTGAATTATACGTATAGAATTCCTGTATAGCAATTGGATCGGTGATTTTAGCTGATTTGGTTACCACTTTCTGACCTTTAACCGCCAGGTCGGTAACTTCCCAGGTAGCCGCATTGGTAGCTAATGAAATATATTTAATTCCGATAAAAATCTTTTTCCCATCGAATGCAGAAAGATCGACATCGCCTGAATTAACAAAAGTCCAATCGGTACCGGTTGGCATGTTCGGAAGGGTTAATGTGGTCCAGGTGGCGGCTGTTGGGTCGGAACCGTTAAAATCGGTTGAAACTTGGAAAGTCAGCTCGTCCCACAATCCGTTCACATATTTTGCGGCCTGGGTCGCATTAAAAGTTGTTTTTGTAATTCCGGTCAGGTCGATTTGCGGTGAGATTAGCCAGTCTTCATTTACCTTGTTTCCACCGGAGTAGCCCGACATTTTTGCATAGCCATCGCCGCTGTAACTGGTCCATGTCCAGGTTTGGTCGCCGGTAATGCTGTAAGCAGTAAAACCGCCAAGATCGGTAGCGAAATCATTTGTATAAACAGTAACATTCTGAATTGATGCCTGTTGAGGCTCAACATCCGAATACATGTAGCTGATCAGGTACGTGTCGCCAATATTGGCGGTTGTAACAGCCGATTTCAAAATGGTTGGCAAATATTTATCAGCCGGATTTAAAGGAGAAAAATATTTTGCAACACCAATAGTCACTGAGGCTGAAGCATAATCAGCATCTGAAAGTGTGTATTTTGGAGCAGTAGTATAAGGCGTAAAATCAGGATAGGCATTTTTAAAATTATAGGTAATCAAGTCAACAGAACCCGCCGTTAAACCCGGGTACTTGCCCTTCAAAAATGCGGGAATAAAATTGGCAGCCGGATCGCTGGCCGAAAAAGCATGATTTTTTGCCACGTTTCCTTTCATTGCATCATAGTCAGCATTTGCCAATATATCAGTTAGCGATTTCACATAGGTTGTACCCTGAGCATCCAACTGATCATTGATGTCTTTCATCGGATTACATGCGACAAGCAATATTCCGGCTAGGTAAAGGATTGAAATAATAATTTTTTTCATTTTTATATCTTTTTCAGATTAATACTGGTGGACAAATTAAAAAATGATCTTTAAACCGGTTGACCAGGTTGTTCCAAATCCGTAGTAAACAAGAGAAGTCCATGTATCGTGCTTCGATCCGTCGGTTGCATCAGCAACATATTGCGTATTAAGGAGGTTGTTTACTTTACCATATAAAGTGCCGTCAACAGCTCCGATTTTAAATTTATAGTTGAGGTTACAGTCAATCAGACCATAATCAGGCAATTTCCACGCTTCCGGAGCTTTATCGGTTGTTGGCATCGTAGTGCGATTGGTTACGATAAAATCAGCATAGTTTTTTCCATAGTAAGTATAATCAGCTCCAATGCGTAATTTGGGAAAGACTTCATAATCAACGGTCAACGCCGCAGTTGTTTGGGCTGCATTTCCAACATGAACACCTTTAATGTAGGCATTGTAAGTTCCAACTACGTTATTGTTTTGATCGAATTGGGTGAACGAAACATTATCCTGCCAAACCCAGTTTCCAACAGAAAGCATACCATAAAGGGTAATTTTTGAGGCGGGCTTATAGGTTAGCTCTGCTTCAATGCCGCTATGTAGCGCGTTAATTCCCGGGATATTAGCAAAACCTCCCTGTCCAAGACTTTTCACCAGTGCCTTGTTTAACCAATTGGTGCGATAGGCATCAATTTTAAAAACTAATCTTTTTGATTTGTACCCATACCCAACTTCCGAAGTAATTACCGTTTCATATTTAACGTTTTTGTTGATATTCGTGGTGAAATTCAGGAAGGCATTGTTGAAAACCGGTTCGCGTTTGATATAACCAGCATTGATATAAAAATTGTGATGGGAATTGATGTTGTAATTCAAGCCTCCTTTCACATTCCAGGGCAAAAAGCTAACCAACTTAGACTTCTGGTTTCCAGGAGTATAGGCGAAATAATTATACCACTGGTAACTGGTATTCGATACGGCTGCCGAAACAAAACCTGAAAATTTATCCGTTGTATATTCTCCCTGAAGGAACAATCCCTCATAATATACGACTCCCCGCTCAAAATACCCGTATTTATCACCGGAGGACAATTTGGTATTTGCGGGTTTATTAATGTCATCACTGTTCAGATAAAAGGCTCCACCTAAAAGGTCATCCACTTGATTGTAGTGGTCACCTTTGTAATACCTTCCGTCAAAACCAGCAGTCCAGTTAATACCTTTCCAATCAGTAGTCAGAGTTGAAAGCAAGCCAGTCCAAAAATGTTTGTTTACTGAATTACCAATAAAGGCCTGTGAACCATTGAGCGATGCTTTGTTCGCCTGCGCGACGGCATCGAAATCCAGTAATCCCTCTGCGGTACGTTTAATGATCGGATTATCCTCGCCGGTAGTGTAATCGATTCCCAGCCAATTGGCCTGATTACCGGCGACACGCCGTCCGCCTCCTGTTCCTATTGAAGCATACAAGACATTCGTCCAAAGTGTTTTCGGATTGATGTTCCAATAATAATTGATGGAAGCCTGCGGTTTGTGGTAATAGTTGTACCCATAAGCTCCTCCATAAGGTTGTCCGTCGCGGATACCGTAATCTGAGTTTGTACGCGGCCCTTCTCTGTGGCTTCTATAATATTCGATGGTATGGCGATTACCTCTTTGGTTGTGGCTTTGAGGTGAACCGAACAGCGTAAAGCTAATACTTTGCTGGTCGTTTATGCGTTTAGAGATATTGGCGAAGTAACTGTAATCGTCAAAACTTAGTCCATGAATGTACCCGTCGCCATAAGTATGCGCTCCGGAAAGGGTAATTGCCCAACCGTTATCCATTAACCCGGACGACACTGCGAAACCTTGTTTCCGGTAACCCGAATTACCAAAACCGTCAAAGAAACTTCCCCCTCTCTTTGCATCAGTCGATTTGGTAATGATATTAATGGTTCCTCCAACTGAAGAAAGCCCCAGTTTAGAAGCTCCCAAACCACGCTGCACCTGAATGGTGGAAGTTACATCAGAAAGTCCGGCCCAATTCGACCAGTAAACTTTAGCATCTTCCATCCCGTTTACCGGGATACCATTTATGAGTACGCCAACGTTGTAAGTGTCGAACCCTCTGATGTTTACACGTCCGTCGCCAAATCCCCCATTATCTTTTGTGGCATAAACTGAAGGTGTTGTTTTCAAGATTTCCGGAAACTCCTGGGTCCCCAGCTTTTCATCAATTTGCAAAGGTTGAATGGTTGACATGGAGATTGGAGTTTTGCGGTCTTTCGCAAACGACGCCGTCACCATTACTTCTTCCAGCCCCACCACGCTTGATTTGAGTCCAATTTTGCCCATATCAAGGGTTTGACCGTCTGTTACGTTAATGTCTTTTTCTTCGGAAACATAACCGATGGAAGAAATGACCACGGTATTTTTCCCGGAAGGTACATCCAGGATAAATGATCCGTCAAGATTGGAGGAAATCCCCATTGTTGTTCCCTTAAGGGCGATCATTACCCCCACTAACGATTCTTTGGAGTCTGCATCGACTACAGTCCCCTGAATTTTCCCCTTCGCAAAAGAACTCACACTCATGACTGTAAACATAGCCATGAACGAAAAGTATAAAAGTGCTTTTTTCATAGAAAATATGGTTTTAAAAAATTGGTTTTGAATTGCAAGGTAATATGATGTAATGTAAAAAAGATGAAAATTTCAGATTGTTTATCAACCACAAATTAGGTGCAACGAAAGGATTAGAGATAAGCCGTGTTTTGCAAAGAAAAGTTAGATTTGTTAAAAATCGAAAAATTATAGAATAAGATATAGTTAAAAAAAGATGGTTCCGTCAAAATCCTGGTTCGCTTCCCTAGCGCGAAAGCTGATTGAGCTTCTATCAAAGCACAACCAAAGCAAGTTAGGTTTCGATTTGTTTTTGAAAACATAAACTGAACTGAACCATTTTCAAAGGCAGTACTGTTGTTCTGTTAAAAAAGGTTAATAATATTTTTGGTTGAATAACAAATGATAATTCAATCAGCGCATTAGCTTTTTGTCAACATTTTATCAACAGGGCAACTGTTGATAAATATCTCGATTTGTTTGGTTTTAATTACGAAAAAAGGCCTATTGTCTGCTACAATTTTAAGTATTGAATCGCCTGAAACCTGAAAAGCATCGAAAAATTTACTTTCCGATGTGTCCGGAATAACCGTCACAACGGTTTTTACAACGAGAACCAGTAATTTAGTTTAATCAGGAAAATGTTATTTGGAAGGATGTTCCGAAGCTGCCCGATTGCGTTTCCAACACTTGGGTTGTAATTATTTTTCGAGCTGGTACGTTCGTTCCCCCAAACCAAAAAGAGCTGTGAGCCAGGCCGGTATTCCCAGCGGAATACCAGGTTCGACCGGAACTGGTTAAAAGTAAAATCAGGGTTATCGAACGAATATCCCGGAATTTGGTTTGAAGCAGCAACCGTGTATAAATTGTTAGCAAACTGTGTGTTTAAAGGCGAAAAACGGTTCGAATAGTTTGCCGCTCCCGGATCGGTAACTTCCTTAAATTCAGAATACTTTCCTATTGATGCAAACGGGCTTCCGTAGTACTGAAGCGAAAGTTCAGGAGTGATGTTGTAATCGATCCTGAAGGTAGCGCCAAGTGTTTTCTGGTCGAGGTGCGCCAAGATATATTTCTCGCCCCCGTTTACAACTTTTGTGTCAACGTATTGCAGGTTGTCCATGTTCTTCGAATAATTCAGGCTTGCCGAAATTTTCAGGACATTAAACGGAAGAACGGTGACTGAAGCCTCGACAAATGAGTTTCGGTAATTGTTGTTTCCGGCAACACTCCGATCTCCTATGACACTTCCATATATTTTTTTGGAATAGTCGGAATGTGCATTCAGCGTGCCTTCCCACAATTTTGGAAGTAAAAAAGCCGGGCCTCCCCGAAGCAGGTGTGTGTCAACCGTTTGGTTCCTGAAATTCAAGGATGGCGATAAGTTCCATCGGTTCAGAAAATCCATTGAAGCGAAAAGGTACAAACCCGAATACAGATAATTCATCCCGTAATCCCAGTAATTGTTCTGATGTGCACCAACGGTATAAGTCCTGAAAATGGAAACCGGTTTGTTCACAAAATACGACAATTCGGTTTCTTCATTCACCAGGTCGGCCATTTGCATGTAGCCTTGGTCGTTCAGGTCCAATCCCGGCGATTTCCAGTTCAGGTTGGCCGAATACCGCCACAAGCCTTTGCTCCCTTTCCCGATTTTAATTTCTCCGCCTTGCCCAGATAGTTGCGTGCGCAAAGGGTCAAAAACAGGATGCGCACCATCGGGCCGCTGGAAATAGCGTGCCGACGACAATTGAAGGCTGGTCATGGCATCGGGGCTGCCATTAATCGAACTGCCGATCAGTTTGGTATCCAGAAAAAATTCCTTGTCGTTCCACTGGGTCAGGAAATCAATTCCCCCGGTAAAAGAATTCCGGTTCAGGAAATTCAGGTAGGGATTGTTGATAAACCGGTTGGTCGAAGTAACGATTCCACCCAAAACGGTTGTTCCTTTATTAAAATCCTGCTGAACGCGGGCAACCGTATAACTGGTAAGCGGTTCAACCCGGATGTTGCTCTGTTTTCCCCCTGAATACAATTGGGCATTTTCGTTGGCCGTCAAGCTCTGCAAAACACCAACTGCGAGGCCATTTGCGCTCTTTCCGCTGATTTTTACCGCACTCAGGATCGAGGTGTTGTCGGGATATTTAAGGTATTCGTTTTCGCCGAGGGCAGGCCGATAAACCGGCGTGTGCCCAATCCTCCGGCTGTAAAACAGGCTGGCGTCGCCCAAATCGAACTGGAAAATATTTTTTCCTTCCAGAAAGAAAGGCCGTTTTTCTTCGTAGAATGTTTCAAAAGCGGTGAGGTTCATAACCGACGGATCCGATTCGACCTGCCCGAAGTCGGGGTTGACCGTGAGGTCGGCCGTGAAATTGCTTGACAAACCGATCTTGGCATCCAATCCAATATTTCCCATCCACGAATGTCCATTCCGGGCAAACGGGTTTTGAGGCACTTTTTCGAAAGTATTTAGTTTGCCCAAAGTATAGGGCATAATTTCAATGCGACGCGATTTTGGAATGTCTTTAATTCCACGCAGTTCGCCGAACGAGTACAACATTCCGGGACCGGTTAGCGATTGCGCTTCCCAGTCACTTTCTTCCGACAGGCGGTCGATCCATCGCCACAAGTGCATGCCCCAAACCTGCTCTTTGTCGCTGCTGTAGCGCAACTGGCTGAGTGGAATTTGATATTCGGCTACCCAGGCCGAATCTTCGAGGCCGGTTTTTACATACCATACCGCGTTCCAGTTCATATCCCACGAAAACGGATTGGTAAGTATCAGGTCAATTTTTTGCCCGGCGGCAGTAACCGAAAATTCAAATCCGGTACGGTGGTCGTGATAACTGTCAAATGTTACCCCGGCCGCATCGCCAATAACTTCATCCCGCCTTCCTGCTTTTCGTGAAATCTTGGAGGGTTCTTTATCGAATGCGCGTATGGCAACATACAGGTTTTTGTCGTCGTACAAAATCTTAAATTGCGTTGCCTGGCTTGGCTTTCCGCCTTCCTTCGGAATCCATTGGATATAATTGCCAGCCCATTCGCCGGTTTTCCAGCATTCGTCGTTCAAAATTCCGTCGATCACCGGTTTGGCGGTAGTTAATCGCTGAGTGGTGTAAACCTTCACAGGCTTTTGTCCTGAAGTACTGGTGGTATCGCTTTCATTTCCCCAGACAGCAATTCCGGAAAAAAGAAAAAGGAAAGTAAGTAAAATGAAGTTAGGGTTTCGTTTCATCAGTGGCGTTGGTTTAAGATTTTCTGGTTTAAAGATTATTCAATAAATTTAGTTCAGCAAACTTTTGCTGATGTAATTTTTGGCAAATACAACACAGACAATTAAACCTCACGTTTAACCCTAATCGCGATTGATTAAAACGCAGTTTCCTGATAAAATTGGGTTGCTTTGAAACCGATAAAATCAACTTTCAAGGAATGTAATCCTAAAAAGTTTAAACTTTTAAGGAATATAATCCTGGAAAGTTGTATTTTAGCAAAAAAATTGTTTTATGATAGAGCGACAATTATCGGAGATCATCTCAAAAAAATTATTTGCCGGAAAGGCAATTGTTTTGATGGGGCCAAGGCAGGTTGGAAAAACCACGATCCTTCGCGAATTGTTTGGCAATCGTCAGGATTCTATTTGGTTAAATGGCGATGAATCAGATATTCAGAAGATATTTGAAGACATCAGCTCTTCCCGTTTAAACGCGTTATTTGCCGATAAGAAAATCGTTGTGATTGATGAGGCTCAGCGAATTGAAAATATTGGGCTGAAACTGAAATTAATTACTGATCAACTTCAACATATACAGCTTGTTGCAACCGGAAGTTCAGCTTTTGATTTAGCCAATAGCATAAATGAACCCTTAACTGGAAGGAAATGGGAATATAAAATGTTTCCCGTTTCTTTTCATGAAATGGCCAGGCACCATGGGTTAATTGAAGAAAAGAGGATGTTGCCCCATCGTTTGGTTTACGGTTATTACCCTGAAATTGTAACCAATCAAGGGCAGGAGAAAGAATTACTTAAACAGTTAACCGACAGCTATTTGTATAAAGACATTTTGATGTTGGAAAGTGTAAAAAAATCAGATAAATTACTGAAGTTACTTCAAGCACTATCTTTACAAATCGGGTCGCAAGTGTCCGACAATGAGTTGGGTCAACTTTGCGGGCTTGATAACAAAACCGTTAATAAATATCTTGACTTGCTGGAAAAATCGTTTGTGGTTTTTCATTTAGGATCTTTCAGTCGGAACCTTCGTAATGAATTGAAATTCAGCAAAAAATATTATTTCTACGATAATGGGGTGCGGAATGCGCTCATAACCAATTTCAATCAGATTGAAATCAGGCAAGATATAGGCGCATTGTGGGAAAACTTCTTGATCGCTGAAAGGCAGAAATATCTGGTTTATAATAACAAATGGGTAAATTCCTGGTTTTGGCGAACGAAAGAACAAAAAGAAATCGACTACCTCGAAGAAGAAAACGGACTGATTTCAGCTTTTGAATTCAAATGGAGTTCTGACCAGAAGATAAAACAACCCGTTTCATTTAAAACCGCTTATCCTGAAAGTCATTTCGGCGTTATCCACCGCGATAATTACGAAAGTTTTATTCTTCAGGCCTAGTTCGTTTCATCGGTTTGGGCGGCGTGATTACAATTTCGTACCGGCACTCCGGACAAAGGTAGGCTTCGCAACCGGTACAGGCAAAGCAGTTGCTGCACGAACGGGCCAGGAGAGTCTTGTCCCATCTTTTACCGCAATGCAAACAGGTTACAAACTGATCTTTTTCTTCCATTTATCTGGCAGGTTTGAAAGCCATTCTCACCAATTTAACCAATCCAAACAAAACAACCTGCGTGAAAATAATGGTGGCTCCGGAAGGAATGTCGGCAAAATACGAAATCAGCAAACCGGTGAACGAGGCCAGAAAAGCAAATCCCACCGAATAAGCCATCATTTTCCCGAAATGTTTGGTCAGGATGTTTGCCGTGGCCTGCGGAATGGTGAGCAACGATAAAATCAGGATGATCCCAACTACCCGGATATTCAAGACAATTGTGAGCGAAATCAGGATAATCAGCAAATAATTAAACAGCGCGACAGGCAGATCGGATGTTTTGGCAAAATCTTCGTCGAAGGCAATGTACAGGATGGTGCGGTAAAACAACGTAAAAAACAGTACGATAATTCCCGAAAGGGCCACCATCAGCCAGAGTTCGCCGGTCGAAACGGTCAGGATACTTCCGAAGAGGTAGCTCATCAGGTTGGGCGCATAGCCGGGGGTGAGGTAAACAAAAATGATCCCGATGGCCATGCCCAGCGACCACCAGATGGCAATCGACGAGTCTTCGCGCACCTTTCCCTTGCTGCTGAACCATTGTATCCCCATCGCCGACAGGCTCGAAAAAACAGCTGCTCCAACCAACGGATTGATACCCAGAAAGTATCCCATACCAATGCCTCCAAACGAGGCGTGACTAATGCCACCGCTGATGAACACAATCCGGCGCGAAACGATGTAGGTGCCAATTATGCCGCACGAAATGGCTGCCAGCATCGAGGCCAGGAAGGCGTTCACGAAAAAATCGTAATTAAATAACTCAATGAGTATGTTCATGGTGCTCGTGTTCTTCGTGTACTTTCAAAACGGTATGCGGAATATTTCCGTGGGTAATAATTTGCAGCGGGCAGTTGTACGAGGCCAATTGCTCTTCGCTGATGATGTTGCTCGGATGGTGGTGCAGGTGCCGGTTTACACAAGCAATGGTTTTCACAAAAAACGAGATGGTACCCACGTCGTGCGAAATCAGCAAGATGGCCATCTGCTCGTTCAACTCCTTCAGTTTGTTGTACAATTCGCCTTCAAAGTTGTTGTCAACATAAGTGCTGGGTTCATCGAGCACCAGCAATTCCGGCTGGTTCATCAGGGCACGGCACAAAAATACACGCTGCATTTGTCCTCCTGAAAGTTCACCGATAGCCTTATTCCGTAAGGCTGAAATCCCCATTTCTTCAAGCAGCGATTCGGCTTTTTCTTTTTCCTCCGTGTTTTTATGAAAGGACGAAAACAGGGCCGAATTGGCTTTTCCGGAACGAACCACATCGATCACCGAGATCGGGAACCGCTTGTCGATTTGATTCACCTGCGGCAAATAGCCGATGTTGGTTTTGCTCAGGTGCAAAATCAGTTCTCCGGAAATGGGTTTTATCAGTCCCAGAATGGTTTTGATGAGCGTGGTTTTTCCGCCTCCGTTTGGCCCGATTACTCCAATGAAATCACCTGAATAAACTTCCAGATTAACGTCCTCGAGTACCATGTTTCCGTCGTACCCGGCCGAAAGGTCCTTTATTTCGAGCAGTTTCTTCATGGTTGCGAGGCTAATTTCTGCGCAATTTGCACGATTTCTTTTTTCCAGTTGTAATTCAGCGGATCGATCGTCACCACTTCTCCGCTGATCTCGCGCGAAAGCTGCACCGCATTTTCCCTGTTAAATTCTTTCTGGATAAAAATAGCGTGAATTCCCTTTTCCCGCGCCAGATCAACCAGTTCTTTCATGTGGCGCGGCGAGGGTTCCTTCCCTTCAAGTTCAATTGGGATTTGCTCCAGATGATACTGACGGGCAAAATACCCGAGTGTCGGGTGAAAAATCAGAAAACTCCGGTTTTTCATTCCTGAAAGTACTTTTTCAACCTGAACGGAAAGCGAATCGATACCCGAGATAAACTGCTCGTAATTTTTCCGGAATGAAGCTGAATCATCGGGAAAAGCATTTTTCATGGCGATAAAAGAATTTCGCGCCATAATTTTTGCTTCGTCCGGGGAAAGCCAGGTATGCGGATCGGCTCCTGAATCGTGCTCCCCCGCCTCAGCGTTGTCGGCCAGTAAATTAATTCCTTCCGAACAATTCACAAGTTTCAGGTTTTTATTCACATCGGCAAGTTTATCTTCCCACGCCTTTTCGAAACCAAGCAAGCCAATTTGCAGCCAAAGCTTCGAATGCGACAACGCTCTCATCTGGCTTGGCAATACCGAATATTCGTGCGGATCGGCTCCCGGAGGTACCAGCACATTCACCCCAACCTTTCCGCCGGATATCTGATCGACAAAATATTTCTGTGGAAGAATGCTTACCGTGACCAATTTATCGGTGCTCTTTAGTCTTGGCTGACAGGCAATTAAAAGCACGACGAGCAGATAGGCGAATTTTTTCATGGATCACGTTAACGATTGAAGCAGATTAAACATTTTCAATCAAAGATAGTTCGATTTCCGGATTTTTAGGAAACAGGTCAAGTCAAAAAAAACTGGATTAATTTCGATAATGAACGTTCCGGCACCTTGTGTTTTGGCTTTTTCCTGAAAACTGAGTCCATCGGCTGCCTATTTTTTCTTCTCCTTTTTCGGCGGAACCGGGTCGTACCCATACGTTCCCCACGGATGACATTTCGAAATGCGCCGGACTCCGAGTGCGAATCCTTTAAACGGACCGTGAATTTTGATGGCATCAATGGCATATTGCGAGCAGGTCGGATCGTGTCGGCACGATGGCGAAGTAAGCGGAGATATGGCGTATTTGTAAAAATAAACCGGAACCATCAGGATCCAGCCCAGAATTTTTAATATGAAATTCAGGATTTGCTTCATTTTATTAAGCTAAAATTTTTTACAGCCCATTAACGTGTTGACCGGAAGACCAATCCTGTCAGGAATTCAGAAAAAAACTCCTGATGGGCTAACGGATTGAGGCCAGGCTCAGCGCCGGCCTGAAAGGAGAAGTTATGGTAACTTTTTTGGCCGCTATGGGTTTCATGAAAGGCAACGGTTCTTTCCAGAATGGCATCTTTTCTAACGAAAATTGAAGCAGCCAACGATACAGGTCATCGTCGTCGAATTGCTTGCTGATGTCGTGCCCCTGATTTTTTAACCGTGTGAATTTCACGATGGCATGACGGGCTTCAAGCGCTTTCACCATCACTTCCGAACGGCTGATCGGGATTTGTCTGTCGGCTGTTCCGTGGAATACCCAGGTAGGTATTTTGCTGAGTTCGTCGGCCCATTCGGTCCTTGCACCGCCACACATGGGCGAGATGGCCGCAAATCGTCCGGGCATCCTGTCTGCCAGTTCCCAGGTCCCAAAACCGCCCATGCTCATGCCAATCAGGTAAACACGGTTATCATCAACGTGCACTTTGGCAGCTACTTCATCGTAAACCGGGTTGAACCAGTCTTCCGAAGCCCAGTTTTTATTCCAGGGGCACTGGGGCGACACGACGATAAAATCTATTTTTTTGCCTTTTAGCAGGTAATAGGGCAATCCGTATCGTTCAAGGTTTTCAAGATGTTTGCCGCTGGCATGACGGCCATGCAGGTAAAAAATGACCGGCCATTTTTTGTTCGGGTCTTTGCCGTAATCATCAGGAAGGTGTAGTAAGTAGTTGTATTTTACCTTTTTAAGTTTGCCATTAGCCATTGCCTGATTCAGCATGAGGCTAAACGAAAAGCACAAAAAAAGGCTCACGAAAATATGTCTTTGGATAAGTTTCAAGCTTCTTGTTTTATTGTTCCGACTGTGAATTTATGAAATTTGAATCGTATTAACAGAGTTATTAACAATTTTTAATAAAACAAAGAAGGGAAGACGACAGTTTTTTATCGTGCTTCCCTTTCTCCGGAGCCCAGTTTTTGGCTAGAAATTAGCAGGCCTTCAGTTGGTTTGTTCACTCATTTTTCGATTTCTTTATAGACCAGGGCGCTGGCTCCAACAATGGCGGCATCGCCAGGTTTTAGTTCGGAAGGCAGGATTTTAATTTTGTTCCTGAAGACCGAAAGCAGGTGATTTTCCATGCTTTCTTTGGCTGGCTTGAAGATATAATCACCGGCAGCAGTGGGGCCACCAAACAGGAAAATGGCTTCAGGGCTCAGGTGGTGAACAGTGTCGGCCAAACTCATTCCAAGCCATTTCCCGGTCAATTCAAAAACTTCGTTGGCCACTTTATCGCCCTTTTCCGCAGCGTCGAAAATCATTTTCGAATCCAGTTCAATGAAAGATCTATTGGCAAGCAAACTGTCGGTAGCATTGTATTTTACCATCAGCTCAAAAGCTGTTCGTTTCATGCCGGGGGCCGAGCAGTAGGCTTCCATGTGCCCCAGTGAACCGCATCCGCAGAGACGTCCTTCGGGAATCAGCGTGGTGTGTCCGCATTCGCCTGCAAAACCGTCGCTGCCGTAAACCAGGTCGCCGTTTACCACAATCCCGGTCCCAACCCCGGTCCCGAGAGTGAACATCACAAAGTTTTTCATGCCTTTGGCGCCACCGTAAATCATTTCGCCGATAGCGGCGGCGTTGGCATCGTTGGTCATAACAATGGATTTCATCTCCGGAAATTTGAGCTTCAGGAGTTTTACCAGGTGGAACACTCCTTTGAAGGAAAGGTTGGCAGCATGTTCAATGGTTCCGGTGTAATAATTTGCGTTCGGAGCGCCAATTCCGATGCCCTGAATTTCGATTTTCGGGTTCAGGAGGGCTACCGAATTTATTAACTGACTGATTGCCAACGACAAATCGTCGATATAACGGTCAACATCGCCGTGCGAAGGCGTTGCAATGTTGTCTTTTACCATTACATTTCCCAAATCGTCAACAACTCCGATGGCAGTATTTGTTCCGCCAATATCTACCCCAATGGCTACTTTTTTCATGTGATTATTTGTTTGTGTGATTAAGGTTTTTTACAGTGAACAAAATTAAAAATTTAATCCAATTTTTCAGGAATGACCTTGACAGGATAAAAAGAACGGAATATCGGTTCATGTTTTCGCGATATCCCGTTCTGATATTCAGATTTTTACGAATTTCTTATTTTCTGGAAACTTTAACTTTTTTCGTCGGATCCAGATTGGCATTCCGGTTTTCAACCTCCCGGATTACATGGGCGGCAATTTCGGCAAAAGCCTTTCCAACCGGGGAATTTCCATCAAGTGCAGCCGGATTTCCGGAGTCGCCGCCTTCACGGATTCCCTGCACAATCGGAACCTGGCCTAACAAAGGCAGATCCAGTTTTTCAGCCAGTTTCACGGCTCCTTCTTTCCCAAAAATGTAATATTTATTCTCCGGAAGTTCTTCCGGAGTAAACCAGGCCATATTTTCAACCAATCCGAGTACCGGCACATCAACGCCTTTGCCTTTAAACATGTTGACCCCACGGATGACATCGGCCAATGCCACGTCTTGTGGCGTGGAAACAATGATGGCACCCGTTACCGGAACGGTCTGTACCAGAGTTAAATGAATGTCGCTGGTACCGGGAGGAAGGTCGAAAAGCAAATAATCGAGCGTGCCCCAGTTGCCATCGGTAATCAATTGTTTGAGGGCATTCGAAGCCATTGGGCCGCGCCACACCACGGCATCTTCGGTTGCAACAAAAAAGCCGATCGACAAAAAGCTGACCCCATATTTACTGAGCGGCTGAATGCGCTCTTTTCCATCAACCCGAACACCAGCCGGACGAAGATCTTCAGCACCAAACATTTTGGGAATCGAGGGCCCGAAAATGTCGGCGTCAATCAGACCTACTTTGGCTCCGGTTTTGGCCAACGCAATGGCCAGGTTCACGGCAACGGTTGATTTACCGACTCCACCTTTTCCTGAAGCCACCGCAATCAGGTTTTTAACGCCTGGCAAGATGGGGCGTTCCATCTGGTGAAGGGCTTTGGCTGTGATGTTTCCTTTGATTTCGACATCGGGACCAAGATAGGTCTCAATCGCATTTTCGCAGGCAGCGATCACCGCAGCCATGTGCGGATCGTCGGACCGCTGAAAAACCAGCGAAAAGGTAACTTTCTTGCCGGCAACACGAATTTCCTGGGCCATGTCGAGCGAAACGACATCCTGGGTGCTCCCGGGATAATTCACATTCCGGAGGGCATCGGTAATATTCTTGGGAACGATTAATTTACGTGGTATTTCTGTCATTATTTTAAATTTTAGATGTTATGCGTTTATTCTTGAAAAGTTCCTAAGTTCCTGATTTCCTGAGTTCCTGAGTTTATTCAAACCATTTATTACTAAGGAACTTTGCCGTTCAGGCACTTCATTAAAACAAATTATTCCAAGCCAAGTTCAGTCACCGGGTTCCAGAAGTGCTTTTCAAAATCAATGATCTGATCATCGGCAACCTGAATACCTTCTGCTTCGAGCAGTTCCTGCATCGCAGTTGGTGTTCCGAAGTGATGTTTGCCGGTGAGCAGTCCGTTTCGGTTGACCACCCGGTGTGCCGGTACAAATTTCTCCTGAACATGGGCATTGTTCATGGCCCAGCCCACCATCCGCGCCGATTGGGCCGATCCGAGATAGGCCGCAATTGCGCCATAGCTGGTCACTTTTCCTGAAGGAACCAACCGTGCTACTTCGTAAACTTTGTCGTAAAAAGAAACCTCTGAGCCTCCCCCAGACCCCCTCCCGAAGAGGGGGCTTTGGAAATCGGTATGCGAAAATTTCTGTTTTGACATGTGATGCTGCTGTTGATGATCAAACTTTCCGAAGTTGTAATTTTCCTAAGTTCCCGCTGGAAATTTGGGTGCTTTGGGCTTCTTTTAAGTCCCCTCTTGGGGAGGGGATTTAGGGGAGGCTTCTTTCGCGCTCCGTCCGAAACTCCGGTACGGGTCTTTTTCAATTTCAACTTCAGGTTCCCGGAGTTCATTTTGATGATTTATCCTGAATGCCAGGTATTTAATGCTCAGTCCCCGATCGAGCCATTGTTTTTCGTAAAAAGTCTGGATCGACAGCACTTCGTCGAGCAATTCTGAATGATACAAATCATCGGACCGACGAATGATTTCGAACCGGTTTTCGACGACCATGGCTTCGGTATAACGGTACATGAAATTGCTGTCCGATTTCAGGTGGATAATCCCGTCAGGAATCATGATGTGCCGGTACCTTTCGATAAAATTGGTGGCTGTTAACCGTTTCCGGGTTTTCTTCATCTGCGGGTCGGGAAAAGTGAGCCAGATTTCGGCCACTTCGCCCGGGCCAAAAAACAAGCGGATATTTTCGATGTTGGTCCGAAGGAACCCCACATTTGTTAGTCCCAGCTCTTTGGCCTGCGTCGCCCCTTTCCACATCCGCGATCCTTTAATATCGATTCCAACGAAATTGATGTCCGGAAAATGTTGCGCAAGTTTCACGGTGTATTCGCCTTTCCCGCAACCAAGCTCTAAAATTGCCGGATTGCTGTTCCCGAAAAAGGCCTGATTCCATTTTCCTTTAAACTGAAATTCTTCGGATTGTACTTGTTTGTATGGCACCTGAACCACGTGCTCATAAGTTGCCAGATCGGCAAATTTTGATAGTTTATTCTTCCCCACGGTTCTAAATTCAATACGTTTTTTCGATGCGGATGCCGATGTCGCGGATTCCCTGAAGTACATTGTCGCGCATGCCTTGTTTAATCATGAACTTGTATTTCCCTTTGTGCGGAAAATAAACACTGCTTTTATACAGGATCTGGCTGTCGTGCAAACCACCAATTCCGCTGCCTTTCCAGCGGCCGGAGGGCTCGGCCAGGGTGAATTCGACGGTGTCGGTCTTCATTTTCCCATCGGGTGAGCCCACCGAGAGAAAAAGCCACAGGTTGCTGTACGGATAAGTTCCCTTGTTTCGGATATCGACATACAGGTTGTGGTTACGAGTGGTATCTTTCAGCGGAACGGTAAAGACCACCACCGAGTCTTTGTTCCATCCGTTTGGATCCAATCGTCGGTATTCCTCAAAGACCTTTCTTCGGTCGCACGAACTAATTCCGGATAAAAGCAAAAGACCAAGTAGATAGGAAAGCAATTGTTTCATCTGCAAACATTTGATTTTAGAAAGTTGCGGTGGCAGTTGTATGCCTTAATTTTTTCAGGATTTGGGTTTAAATTTTCTTCGGCGGTTGTGGCTCCGTTTTTTATCTCCCGAATCTTTTGGTTTGTCGAAACGAGTCAGCGAATCACGGTCGGAACCGGCTTCAAAAACCAGTTTTTCGACCACCGGTTTGGCCTCAGAGGCTTGCAGCAACTGAAAGACTTTATGGCCTTTCTGGTTCTGTCGGATGATTTCCCTGACCCGGTCAACCGGAACAGCAATAAGGGTTCCCGACTGATCGCCCTGCTGCGAATACCAGTAAATACGTTTGAAAATATCGGATTTTTGGTAATAGAAGGTTGCGTTTTCGGTCTCCAGCGGAAGGTTCGACGGTGGAAAATCTTTCTGGGCATCAATGTAGGTGTCCAGTTCAAAATTCAGGCAACATTTCAGTTTTCCGCATTGACCGGCCAGTTTTTGCGGGTTCAGCGAAATATCCTGGTAGCGGGCTGCGTTGGTAGTAACCGACACGAAATTATTGATCCACGAAGCGCAGCAAATTTCGCGGCCGCAGGGGCCAATCCCGCCAATCCGGCCAGCTTCCTGCCGGGCGCCGATCTGTTTCATTTCAATCCGGATCCGAAACGTATCGGCCAGAATTTTAATGAGTTGCCTGAAATCGACCCGGTCGTCGGCGATGTAATAAAAAATAGCCTTGGTTTTATCGCCCTGATACTCCACATCGCCGATTTTCATGTTCAGTTGCAGCTCGATGGCAATCTGGCGCGAGCGAAGCATGGTTTGATGTTCGAGTGCAATGGCTTCCTTCCATTTGTCGATGTCGGCCTGTTTGGCTTTTCGGTATATTTTCCGGATGTCGCCGTTAATGAGCGTCACCTTGTGCTTTTTCATCTGTTCCGACACCAAATCGCCCGTCAGGGTAACAATCCCGATGTCGTGTCCGGGATTTGCCTCAACAGCCACAATGTCGCCGGGGTTTAATTTCAAATTGGTGTTATTCCTGAAATAATCTTTTCGGGTATTTTTGAAGCGGACTTCGACCAAATCGGTTGGATTGGCAATGTTGATGACATCGTCTAACCAATCGTAAACGTTCAGCTTCGAACAGGTTCCGCCATGTCCGTTGCAACAACCCCGATCAACCAAATTCAGTTCATCCATAGTAGAAGTGTGAAGTCAAAAGTTAAAGCATCAAGAAAATATTCTGTTAGTCAGAATAGTTGCAATTTATGCCTATCAGCACCAATGTGTTCACCAATTAAGTTAGATATGTCAACCACAGCACCATGCTCTATAAAAACTTCATAAAATTTGTGAGGATTGTTGCCCCAATAAATCATTGCACAAGCCATTGGTGCACCTTTCCCTCCATCTTTGCCGTTCTCTAAAAATTTAAGCCTTGTATCATACAGAAAACAAATAGATTTAGCTTTAGTAAAAACATATTTCTTCCAATGTGCGGTGTTTGCTGCGATAGGAACAAGTGCTAATACCTCAGAATTATAATGTTCGTTTGCATATACACATTTTGCAAGCCAACTTTTAATTGTAGTGCCTCTCTCTTTGTCAAGCCCGTATGGAGGATTTACGTATATGGATGAAAAGTTCCAGTTTTCTTTAAGTCCGTCATGCCTTGGTAGTCGATATTCGATTCTTGCCTGAACAACTGAATATTCATTTGAACAAGGGTCTAAATCGATAAATCCGCCAAACACCTCTTTTACAGCCTTCACATATTTATGTGGTGTTCCCCAGCTTTGGCTTAAAGTATTTATTGTTCTTCCTGCACTCATTATAGAATATTTTGCCAGTTTTTATTTTTCAACTCTTCCAACTCTGAGCCTAAAATAGTTAATGATTTTTGGCTTGGAGAAATCACTTTGAACCATCTTTCGACAGATTCGATATTGTCTCTGAAATATTTTAAAAGAATTCTGTCAGCCTCAATATTCATCTGAACCTTTGTAAACTGATTTTTCTTTTCCCCTTCAGTATAGCTTGATAGAAATGTGTCTCTCAAAAATTGATGCTCAGGCACTGGATTCAATAATAATCTGTCAATAAAATCAGACAAACCTTGGTCGGTCAAGAAAAGCAGCCAGTCGTATGATTGTGCTAAAACCATTAACTCTTTTTGGAAAGTTTCCTCGCTAAAACTTAATTCTCCGGTTAAGCTTTTCTTAATCCAGTTTCCATGATTACTAACAACACCAACTGTCAAAATAAATTTTCTCAATAATTCCTTGTCGGAAGAATAAACAACTTCCTCCATCAAGTCAATGTATGGTTTAATGATATAGGAATCGTCGCTTTTATATATGATGCCCTGCATTTCACCTGATTCGGAACGAATTTTTTGAAGCGAAGAAGCCATCCTTGCAACATAAGCTCCTTGTTTGGCTTTTTCAATAGTCTGGGGCCCTTTCGTCATACCTTCTTCGATACCAACTCTTTTGCATTCGAACATTGCATAAGGTTTTCTGCTTTGTTCATAAACATGTAGCTCTAGCTGATCCCCAATGTCTGATTTAATACTACATAAAAGAAAGGATGAATCTGAGGTCGCTATAGTGCAAGCATTTCTAAGAATTCCGTTACTTAAAAGCGTGTTTGATTTTCTTTCAAAACCATTCAAATCAAATGCAGATGACTCCAGCGCTTTCAAAACTACATTTGAAGTTATCGATTTTGTTGATTTGTCTATTGTAAGGAATGAACTACGAATAATCGGATGAAGCGAAAACTCAACATTATGAGTGATATTCGGATTGCCGTATTCTGAAAGTCCTCGTTCAATGGAAATTTGATTGTTAAGGCCCCAAGTTTTGAGAAGATAATAAGTCACAATTTCGACTAAAGTACCCAATGCCCTGCCAGAAGCCTTTTTAGGATCCTTTGTATGTTTAAAAACTTCGTCTGCTAAAACTTTTTGCAATTTATCTACTGATTCGTATGCCATATCTTTTTATTGTCAGGGATAAGTTTTTAATTGTTTTTCATTGTCACACCAGATTAAGTTGCATCGACACATATTTTTTTTCTAAAGTAATGTACATATCCCGCCCAAACGAACACTGAATTTCATCAAATTTAATACCTGAAAGGCAATTACAACCTAACTACAAAATTAGATATAAAACCATATAAAACAAGATGAACGAATGCGATCTCAATTGTCAGTTGATGTAAAAACCTTGTACTTTAAAAAACTTCTGACTTTTCTCTGCGGCTGGCCACTGATCACTTTTTCCTATTTCCGGATCAGCTTCACTACTTTAAACGCGATGTCAGTAAAAATAATCCTTGGATTGCCGTTCATTCCAACGTGCCCGAAGGCTGTCTCAAAAACTTCGGTCAGTTCAATGATATTTCGTTCGTTGATGAATGGCGAAAACCGTTTCGAGAATTCTTCCTCCTGCTCGCTCATGAATGTTAATTCCTTATTTTTCAGGTTATATACAAAGTTTTCGCGCAGGCTGATCAGGAAGTAATTCAGGAGGCTTTTTTGCTTTTCACGGCCAATTCCGGCAACCTGATCGACCCAACTGAACAGGTCAAGGAATTTTCTTCCATACGAAAGGCGCATCAGTTCTTTAAACCGATCGAGGTTGAACTGCGACTGATCGTCGGGCTCAAGCAGTTCGATGGCTTTTCCGTAATTGCCCTTTGCCAGGTGCACAATATTCCGGATGTCAATTCCCTCGGCTTCGGGCAGTTGACTGATGGCCTTCGAAAGCGGTCCCGGCTCGATGGGCGGAATGGTAATCATCTGGCAACGCGACCGGATGGTACTGATGATGTCTTCTTCGTTTTCGGTAATCAGGATAAACAAGGTTTTTACGGGCGGCTCCTCAATCATTTTCAGGAGTTTGTTGGCGCAGGCCACGTGCATTTTTTCGGGCAGCCAGATAATCATAACCTTGTATTCCGACTCGTACGATTTGAGATTGAGCTTCCGGATAATTTCCTCGCTCTGATGGGAATAAATCAATCCCTGCGCATTCTCGACCCCGATTTGGCTGAACCACTGATCGGCATTGAAATACGGGTTCCGCGCAATCATCATACGCCAGTCGTCCAGGAAATTGTCGCTTACCGGCTCCTTGAATTTGGGCGTTTTAACAACCGGAAACACAAAATGCAGGTCGGGATGAATGAGTTTTTTGTATTTTTTGCACGATGGACATTCGCCGCACGAATCGCCCTCGTGCCGGTTGGTGCAGGCCACAAACTGTGCGTAGGCAATTGCGAGCGCCAGTTTGCCCGTTCCTTCCGGGCCGGCAAAAAGTTGCGCGTGACTTACCCGTTCTTCCTTAACCGACTGAATCAACCGTTGTTTGATGGCTTCCTGCCCGATAACTTCTTTAAAAAACATACCGAATGAATTGTGAAGTCCCAAAAATAACAATTCCTGAAGCGAAAAACCGTTTTGGCAGAAATTTAGATTTGAACATGGCATTCAAGGCTGCGCAGCAATTTGGCATCCGAAACCATTTTCAAAATATACATCTTCTTCCGATTTACGATGGCTGCAGGGATTGTGCATTCCGGAAGATACAAGCGTGTGGACAGATCTGTCGGAACAATTCTTTGAGCTGTTTTCCTGCCCTGTTTCTGATCGGGTTTAGCGGTCGTCCAGTCCCTTTCCATTGAGAATTTGCGGCATACATTTTTCAATCCTCGATTCGCGGGTTTTGGATTGTTTGGGTTGCGAAAAATGGAAAAGATATGCCCTTTGCCTCCCCGGGGTCAATGCTTCAAAAGCAGTTTTCAAGGCTGATATTTCGTCTAATTTATTTTGAAATTCTTCAGGAACTTTGAAGTCTGAAGTCTTTTTATGATTCACTTTCAAACCGGCCTTTTCCACTTCAATGGCTTCATAAATATAGGCTTTCAGGATGGCTTCCATCTCAACTATTTCACGAACATTGGTGAACCGAATCTGTCGCCCCGCCTGCACATTATCGGTTTGTTGGATTAGAATACCATTGGCATCCTGCAACAAGGCGCCTTTAAAAAACAGCAGCGCACAGTATTCTTTAAAGGCATGGATTAAAACGATGTTATTTCGCTTCTTGCCATCCGGGGCGGGAAACGTGTAACATGGACAACCCCACTTTAATTCTTCGGTCAGCTCACAGTCCAGAACGATCGTTCTTAACTGTTCCAATTCTTCCTGCCACTTTTGGGCATTGCTAAAATAAAAATCAACTTTGGGATTCATATTATTTATTCATCAAGGTGCTTCATCATCAAAGTACAGTCAAGTTCAACAGCGCGCCGGGCCGGGTTTAACCGGTGAGCTTCCTTTTTAGTTTATAAATTTAATCATTTTTCCTGTCATTGGTATGCTGTCGGTTTTCTTAGCCTGAGGCAACAACGTCTCGCAACAGCTCGCAGAGCGGGTTTTCCCGATAAATTGTCCATGATAAGTTGCCAAAAAAATCAAAATTTCCTATCAGCGAGCCAAGCTGACCGGCTTGCGGGTAGTTTGCTGTGGGTGCCCGTATTTCAAGCCAATAAGAACGGTTTCAAAACTTGTTAGCAAAAACGTTTCAAAAAGCTCGTTTTAAGCTACCTGTCAAAAAGCGATTTTAGGTCAACCTCCGGTTGCATTTTGAAAAGTGTATTTTCGGCGCTTTTCAGACCGCGCTTCTCCGAGGTTGGTTCTGATTTCCGGCAAGATCCCGAAACCCAGGGGGTTTATAAAACCACTGCGTTTCATGCCCTGAAAACATTGACCCACAATGTTTTGCTCTCACTAAATGTGGGATACTTTTTTTAATATTAGTAAAATTTAAATATTAAATTTTAATCGATTATCAAGCAATTTGTCTGATTTTCACATCGACCAAATGGTGTTTTTATCCGGCAGAAGGAAAGTGTTAAACAAATCGGAGGCTGCCTTTTCAGACAGCCTCCTGCATTTTTGTATTTGAAAAAGAAAAAAGAAATTTATTCGTGTCAGGATCAGCCGCATTTCGACGAGCCACAGTCGGGGCAGGTCAGGCAGCCTTCCTGGTAGATCAAATTGTGCGAGCCACATTCGCCGCAAATCGCGCCATCGGCAGCAGTTCCGTCGGGGATGTATTTTTTCAGCGCCCGAGCCACTCCGGCTTTCCAACTGTTGATGGTGTCGTTGTCGAGCTGAAGGCTGGTAACGGTATCAACCACTTTGTGGATAGGCATTCCGTGCCGCAAAACTCCTGAAATCAGTTTGGCATAATTCCAGAATACCGGGTTGAATTTGTAGGATAAACCTTCGATGGTGGTTTTGTATCCTCGTTTATTAATGTATTGAAAATCATATCGTTTGCTGCCATCTGGTTCAATACTCTTGATGATTTTTCCGCTGGTAATGGTGCGGGGCAGCAGGATTCCGTCTTCGTCGTCAGACAACCCGGTGAAGATTTCGTACGGGCGATTGTCGATGGTGCCAATAAATGCCACCCATTTGTCTTTCGAATTCTGGAAACGAACCACATCGGCATCCAATTCCAGTGGCCTGGTGGTGGGGAAGATGCTGTCTTTCTTTTCATCCTCGTCTTCCTTTTTATTCGAGATCAGAACTCCCGAACGCGAGCCGTCGCGGTAAACGGTTACGCCTTTGCATCCGCTTTTCCAGGCTTCAAAATAAAGTTTTCCAACCAGTTCTTCATCGGCTTCGGCAGGCAGGTTGATGGTAACGCTGATGGAGTGGTCAACCCATTTCTGGATTTTTCCCTGCATGCGCACTTTGGCCATCCAGTCAACATCGTTCGAAGTGGCTTTGTAATAGGGCGATTTGGCGATCATGGCGTCCAGGTCTTCCTGCGGATAATTCTTTTTCAGGTCGAGCCCGTTCACTTCCATCCATTCTTTGAACTTGTGGTGGAATACCACATATTCTTCCCACGAATCGCCCACTTCGTCCACAAAGTCAACTTTCACATTTTTATCGTTCGGGTTCACTTTCCGGCGACGTTTGTAAACAGGCATAAAAACCGGTTCAATTCCCGAAGTTGTTTGCGTCATCAGGCTGGTTGTTCCGGTAGGGGCGATGGTCAGCAGGGCAATGTTGCGACGACCATGTTTTGCCATGTCCTGGTACAATTCCTCGTCTTCGGCCCGGAGACGTTTAATCATCGGGTTATTTTTTTCGCGTTCTGTGCTGTAAATGGTAAATGCACCGCGTTCTTTTGCCATGACAACTGACGAACGGTATGCTTCGAGGGCAACTGTTTTGTGGATTTCTTCGCTGAAGTCGGTGGCGTCGTCGCTTCCGTAGCGCAGTCCGAGGGCCGCCAGCATGTCGCCTTCGGCGGTGATCCCAACTCCTGTGCGGCGTCCTTCTTTGGCTTTGGTCCGAATCTTTTGCCACATGGTGCGTTCGGTATGCTTAATTTCTTCACCTTCCGGATCGGCATCGATTTTGGCAATAATGCCGTCAATTTTTTCGAGTTCCAGATCGATGATGTCGTCCATTATGCGCTGGGCATAGCACACATGCGCTTTAAAAAGGTCGAAATTAAATTTGGCTTTTGGCGTGAACGGGTTTTCAACATAGGCAAAAAGGTTAACCGCAATCAGGCGGCAACTGTCGTACGGGCACAGCGGGATTTCGCCGCAAGGGTTGGTCGAAACGGTTTTGTATCCCAGGTCGGCATAACAATCGGGTACCGATTCGCGGATGATGGTGTCCCAGAAAAGGATGCCGGGTTCGGCTGATTTCCAGGCATTGTGAACAATTTTTTTCCAGAGGCCGGCTGCGTCAATTTCTTTGGTGTATTTCGGATCTTTGGCATCAATCGGGTATTGCGTTTTGTATTGCTCTCCGGCTTCGACCGATTTCATAAAATCGTCGTGAATTTTCACCGACACGTTGGCGCCGGTAACTTTCCCCTGTTCCAGTTTGGCATCGATAAACGATTCGGCATCGGGATGTTTGATGGATACCGAAAGCATGAGCGCTCCCCGGCGCCCATCCTGGGCCACTTCGCGGGTCGAGTTGGAATATCGTTCCATGAACGGAACAATTCCGGTAGAAGTTAAGGCTGAATTTTTAACGGGTGAGCCTTTCGGGCGGATATGCGACAGATCGTGCCCGACACCGCCGCGGCGTTTCATCAGTTGCACCTGTTCCTGGTCAATTTTCATGACTCCGCCATAGGAATCTGATTCCCCATCGTTCCCGATAACAAAGCAGTTTGAAAGCGATGCAATCTGGAAGCCGTTTCCAATGCCGGTCATTGGGCCACCTTGGGGGACGATGTATTTAAATTCTTTAAGAAGGCCGAAAATTTCATCTTCTGACATTGCATTGGGGTAGTTCTTTTCAATTCTTGCAATTTCGGATGCCAGGCGACGGTGCATGTCGTCTGGGGTAAGTTCATACAAATGTCCGAATGAATCTTTCAGCGCATACTTGTTTACCCAGACCCTTGCAGCAAGGTCATCTCCCTTAAAGTAATTCAGCGAAGCCTGGAAGGCTTCATCCTGGGAGTAAGTTTTTGTACCCGTTTGGGGTTCAGTTGCCACGTTCTTGAATGCCATACATCAAAAATTTTAAGCTTTATAATTTATAATCTGTTGAACAGGTGATCGTTTTTTGTGTCTCACCGGGTGATTTTTCCTGTATGCAATATAAGGCCTTGGCTTAAAAAATCGAACAGAAATTTCAGAATAAATTCTAAAAGTTATCAACTTCAAGATGTTAGTATTATGATTCTTAGTATTTTAGGTATTTTGAATATAGAAAAAGTTTCCAAAAACAAAAATCTTTGTTCGAAAAAGTGGAAGCGTGTGATTCGGAAAAGGACTGAATGCAAGCCGTTTGGAAATGTTTGCAGTTTTGTGAAACTCGCGGCTGCCAGATTTTAATCGGTGTTGAAAACTTTGTTTAAAATAATTGAGGTAGCGCCCAGGTTTTGGTCCGTAAAACTGGTGCATTTCTTTGAAATTTCAATTCTTTTTTCTACATCAGAAAGGAGTGAATTTAACACACTGTTAAGCGACGGATATTCGCTGACAGGGAAGGCCACGCCCAGCCCTACCATGTTAACGGCTTCCTGAAATTTCAGGTAATTTGGGCCGAAAATGATGGGCATCCCAAAAATGGCTGCTTCCAGTGTATTGTGTATCCCGACGCCAAAACCCCCGCCAATGTAGGCCACATCGGCATATTTATAGATCGACGACAAAATGCCGATGGTATCAACAACCAGCACCTGGCTGTTCATATCTGTTTGGCCGGTAACTTCTGTATAACAAATAACCGGGCTTTTCAACAGGTTTATCAACCGGTCGATATTTCCGCGTTTGGTTTCGTGGGGAGCAATAACGAATTTGGTCTCCGGATGTTCGTGGATGTACCGGGCCAGCAATTCTTCGTCGGGTTTCCAGGTGCTTCCGGCAACCACCAGGTAACTGTTTCCCTTGAATTTTTCGATGAGTGGCAAGCTTTGGCCGTTGCGGGCAATTTCGGCCACACGGTCGAACCGGGTGTCGCCGGCTTTAGTAATCTTGTGAATGCCAAGCTGGTGAAGTAACCTTACCGATTGGTCGTCCTGAACAAAAAAGTGCTCGAACCTGAACAGCATTTTCCGGTACCATTTTGCCCAGGGCGATTTTTTGAAGAACAGTTGGTTCTCGCGAAAGATGGCTGAAACCAGGTAAAGCGGAATGTTTTTTCTTTTGAGTTCGCTGATATAATGGAACCAAAATTCATATTTAATAAAGAACACAATTTCAGGGCGCACCAGTTCAATCAATTTCTTGGCATTCTTTTTCGTATCGGCAGGCAGGTAGGCGATGTAATCGGCCAACGGGTAATTTTTCCTGATTTCGTATCCTGAAGGCGAGAAGAAAGTCAGGAAAATCTGGTAGTCAGGCTTTTCTTTCTTGATGGCTTCAATTAACGGGCGGCCTTGCTCAAATTCGCCCAGCGAAGCGCAATGGATCCAGACGATCGGCCGGTCGTGTTTTATTTGGTTTTTCAGGCCTGCAAATGTGCGCGCGCGTCCTTTGCTGATCTGGCCAGCCTTGATGTTGAAAGGTGAAGCCAGCTTGATCAGAACAGAATAAAGCAAAATTGAAAGGGAATAAAGGACGTTCATCGGTTTTTTGTTTGAGACGGTAAAAATAGCATTTTACCTCGAATCCTGGTATCCTTCGTTACAGGCTTGCCAGGTACCCGTTGTCTTTTTTTAGCCGAGACAGCATCGATGCCTGAACGGCCAACTGGTCGCAACGTTCGTTTTCAGGAATGCTGGCATGGCCTTTTACCCAAACAAATCTCACCTGATGCCTGGGGTAAATTTTCAGGAACCGTAACCACAAATCTTCATTTTTTTTGCCTTTGAACCTGATTTTTACCCAATTCCAGATCCAGCCTTTTTCGACCGCATCCACCACGTATTTCGAATCGGAATAAATGGTCACCGTCGAGTTTTCAACTTTAAGCGCCTCAAGTCCGGCAATCACGGCAAGTAATTCCATCCGGTTGTTGGTGGTCAGTTCAAAACCGTCGGATAATTCTTTCCTAAACTGGCCTGATAGCAGGACCACACCGTAGCCTCCCGGTCCGGGGTTTCCGCGTGCAGCGCCATCGGTATAAATTGTAATGTCCACTTTCAGATTTATGATTGATTAATGGATTTTGAGTAATTTTTTTGCCCCGTCCTGATTTTTCATTTCAGTTTTTGTTGTTTTTCTTCATTAAAACACTGGAATGCTCTTTCCCGTTTCCCTTTCCAATGACCTTTTCCTGTTTCCTTTTATTCAATCAGCCCGTCTTTCATCCGGATAATGGCATCGCTTTGGGCAGCAAAACTTTCGTCGTGGGTAACAATAACGAGGGTCTGTTTAAATTTGTCGCGCAGGGTGAAAAACAGTTCGTGCAAATCCTGGCGGTTTTTGGTGTCGAGGTTACCGGAAGGTTCATCGGCCAGGATAACCGACGGGTTGTTGATCAGGGCGCGGGCCACGGCCACACGTTGCCGCTCACCGCCCGAAAGTTCGCCGGGTTTATGGTTGAGCCGGTCCGACAGGCCCAGAAAATCGAGGTATTCACGCGCTTTAAGTTCGGCTTCTTTTTTCGATTTTTTGGCGATAAAGGCCGGGATGCACACATTTTCGAGGGCCGAAAATTCAGGAAGCAAATAATGGAACTGAAAGACGAACCCAATTTGCCGGTTCCGGAAGTCGGCCAGTTGCCGTTCGTTCAGTTTCGAAATGTTTTGCCCGTTTATAAAAACTTTCCCTGAAGCCGGTTGGCTCAGCGTGCCGATAATCTGGAGCAGGGTTGTTTTCCCGGCGCCGCTTGGCCCCACAATCGAATAGAGTTTTCCGGCAGGTACGTTCAGGTCAATTCCTTTTAAAACCTGAAGGTCGCCAAACGATTTTGTTATTTTTTCGACTCTGATCAATCGGGAAATTTTTAGGATGAATGGTTTTTGTACCAAAGATAAAATGGTTGATGAAAAGGGAAGCGGGTTAACCGTTAAATGCTGTAATCCGAGTTTGCCTCGTTGTGGCTTGCACTGCTTTCGTTGCTTTTGTTCAGGTTGTTGTTCACTTCTTTGATGTCGTCGTTAATTCCTTCGGTGTGTTTTTTTACTTCATCCTGAATGTCGCTGGTATGTTTCCTAATCCCTTCCTGGATGTCGCTTTTCACGTTTTGGATGGTTGACCTGATGTCGTGGAGGTCGTCGCCAAGTCCGCCACTTTCGTTAATTTCGCGCTTAATTTCGTTGGTGGCTTTCTGAAATTCGCGCATGGCTTTTCCAAAGGTTTTGGCTATGCCAGGAATTGCGTCGGCCCCAAAGAATAATAAGGCAACAAATACGATTAGGACTATCTCTCCACCGCCCATAAACAAAAAATTAGATCGTGAATAACTAAAAACTGAGCAAATATACAAACTTGTTCAGGACAACGGTTACGGATGCCTGAATAAGTTTCGGGTATTCCTGAAAAAGGAAACAGGGGTTTCATCCACCGATTGGCGGACAAAACCCCTGTTTCAGGATTATTTTTAAACTAAATGTTTACTCTTTTTGAATTTTTTTGATTGTGTGATGGTGTCGTAAACAATAGGTGCAGCATTAAATACTGAAGAATATGTTCCGATGCCAATACCAATTAAAAGTGCAAACGCGAACCCTTTGATGGATGTTCCGCCAAAGAGGAAGATGGCAAACAACACGATCAAAACCGTTAACGAAGTACTGAAGGTACGGCGCAATGTCGAGTTCATGGCGTGATCCATTGTTTCAGCCAGGCCACGTTTAGGGTACAAATGACGGAATTCCCGGATACGGTCGTAAATGATCACCGTATCATTAACTGAATACCCGATTACGGTTAGAATGGCCGCAATAAACGCTTGGTCAATTTCGAGCGAGAATGGCAAAAAGCCGTACAACAGCGAGAAGGCCCCCATCGTAATCGTTGCATCGTGGGCCAGTGAGGTAACGCATCCCAGACTAAATTGCCAGCTATCGAAGCGGAACAAGATGTAAATGAAAATTAATAACAGAGAGAATAACACGGCCTTAACAGCATCCCAGGTAAGCTTATTCGAAATAGTCGGGCCCACTTTCTGGGTGCTTTTTAAATTCACTTTACTAAATGAAGCTAAAGAAACATCCCCGATAAATCCGCCTTTTTTAAGCCCATCATATAGTAACTCTTCTACTTTGTTGTCAACATCAGTGCTGGTCTCTTCAATTTTATACCCGGTTGTGATACGCACCTGGTTGTTGTTTCCGTATGTCTTAACATCAGGAGTTGAAGTAAAGAATGGTGTTAAAGCATTTTTGATATCGTCAACTTTAACGTCTTTGTCGAAACGAACGACATAAGTACGTCCACCCTTGAAGTCGATACCTTTATCGAAACCGCGAACCGCGAAAGAAATTAATGAAACAGTGATCATAATTCCTGAAAGGGTGTAGAAAATTTTCCTTTTTTCGATGAATGGGATGTTTACATGACGAAGCCAATTTTTTGAATAACTTGTTGTAAAGGATATTTCCTTGTTCCTGTCCAATTGTCGTTCAAAGATCAACCGGGAAATAAAGATTGCTGTAAACAAAGAGAATAAATCACCAATAATCAATGTTGTGGCAAAACCTCTGATTGGTCCTGAACCAAATAAATAAAGAACGACACCAGTCAGCAAAAGCGTAACGTGTCCGTCAATAATGGCGGAGTAGGCAGCTTTATATCCATCACGGACCGCCATTCGAAGCGTTTTACCGGCCATTATCTCTTCCTCCACACGCTCATAAATAAGCACATTCGCATCAACGGCCATACCCATTGTTAATACAATACCTGCGATACCCGGTAAAGTTAAAACGGCTCCGAGGGATGCTAAAACTCCTATCTGGAAGAACACGTTCACGAGGAGGGCCACGTTGGCAGCCATACCTGCTTTCCGGCTGTAGAAGAATAACATATAGCTCAACACCAATATGAATGCGATAACGAACGACCACATACCACTGCTGATGGCTTCCTGACCCAGTGAAGGTCCAACCACGTTTTCAGCAATAATAACAGCAGGAGCAGGCATTTTTCCCGATTTCAGGATGTTTGCCAAGTCCTTCGCTTCTTCCACACTTTCCAAACCTGTAATAGACGAACGTCCGCCGGTGATTTCGCCGTTTACATTCGGGTACGAACGAACATATCCGTCGAGTACAATGGCAATCGATTTTCCAACATTGTCTTTGGTCAGGCGGGCCCAGGTTTTGGCACCCTGACTGTTCATGGTCATGCTTACTTCCGGACGGCTGCCCATATCGGCGTAATCCTGACGGGCATCGGTAATCACATCGCCTTCAAGCGGGGCACGTCCATCGCGGCTGGTAACTTTAATGGCGATCAGGCGGAAGAATTTTCCATCTTTGTCGAACGCTTTTGAAGTCCATTTAAAAATAAGGTTGCGGGGGAACAATGCTTTAATCTGATCCATTTTCAGGTAAGAATCCACCAGGGCCGTATCTTTTGACTGAGCCGTCCCGATTGCCGGCCCGGGGTACAACTGGCCTTGCTGGGTTACACTAGGCGACAGGATCGAGAATAACGGGTATTGTTTCCTTGAATCGGCATTCTTATTCAAGGCAGTTGAATCGTTTTTCGCTTTTTGGTCGAGTTCCTTCAACAAGGCATTTGATTCTTTTTTGGCCGAAGCTTTTTTTGTTGTGTCGGCAACTGTTTGCGTGGTTTTCGACTGGAGCGCCAGAATTTCAACCAGTTTTTGGTTGGCCTGTGCCAGAAAAGGATACACTTCGCTGTTGTCGTATGTTTCCCAGAATTCGAGGTTTGCCGTTCCCTGCAACAATTTCCGGACACGATTTGGATTATCGACACCGGGAAGTTCGACCAGAATACGGCCAGCGGTTTGAAGCTGCTGAATGTTTGGCTGGGCTACCCCGAAACGGTCGATACGATTACGGATAATGTTGAATGAATTGTCGATTGCAACCTGAGTTTCTTTATGAAGCACATCCAATACCTGGGCGTTGGTCGAGTTGTATTTGACCTTGTCTTTTAAATCAAGGGTATTGAAAATGGAAGCCAGTTTGCCGTTTGGTGAAATCTGTTCAAACGATTTTCCAAAAAGGGTCACAAAATCTTCCTGACTGGTTTTTTGTTTTTCAACAGCCATCCGGAGGGCGGCATTGAAAGTAGAATCTTTACTGAAATTGGATAGCGATTTGACCAGGTCAACCACCGAAACTTCGAGGGTTACGTTCATACCACCCTGTAAATCAAGGCCAAGACCGAGTTCAAGCTCTTTAACTTCTTTGAACGTGTACTTGCGGAGACCTAATAAATTGTAAACAACTTCGCTGGACATGGAGTCGAGGTAAGCCTGCTCCTTCTGTTTGTCGCCTTTTGCATACACTTTGGCTGCTTTCTCAACCTGGCTTGCCTTAAAGGTAAACATAAGCTGATAAACGCAAATCAAACCAAGGAGTATTGCAAACATTCTAATTGCACCTTTGTTTTGCATTTGGTAAAATTTTAGATTGATTTTTAATTATTTAGATTGATTTCTGGTTTCGGACGCAATATATCCATCCGTTGTGACGCACACCTGAAATGTGATCGTTGGGCGTACAATTCGTGCCGACCTGCACGATCAGTAATTTAAGATATTGGAGGCGTGTCGTCGGGGCTGGCGTACAATACCCGGTTGAAAGGAAGAAAATGAGATGAACAAATGGCTGAAAACAGTGAATTTATACGTTCGGCTTTCAGGAGTTGAAAAGTACGGAGGTTATAGTGCTTCAGCAAAAATTTATCCTGGTTAAATGCAAACCTGAAACGGATAGAAAATTCGGTGGACGAAGTTTTCAGGTTGAACGAAGGGATTTGGTTGCAGTAGAACGTTTTGCCCGATCCGGAGTCGTCGTGCGACGGAATTTTCCGGATATTATCGGCTAATTTCAGGTTCACGGTGTGATACATGTCGAACACGGCTGCCGCACCAATCAAGGCGAGCATCATGCATAAGCGCACGACCAGGTGTTTCGATATGTATTTTTTGAAATTCATAGACGTTTTATTGAGCCGCCAAATATATTTATTTTTTCCGAATAAAGTAATCGCAAAATCCTGCTGTCGGACAGCCTATCCAATTTGAAACTGAACGATTTTCCGTGAATAATCGATAATGCTTCGGTACTGCATCAGGATATCGCTGCCCAATAATCCGGAAATCCGGAATGTGGTGTATTGTGTGTAAATTTCGTTAACGTGGTTCAGGTCGATCAGGGCCAGTTTATGGTTGGTAATTTCAAGATTGCCAAACCGCAGGCCGGTCATTTTACCCACCGAAGTTTCCATTAAGCCCTGGTTGATGCCCGCGCTTTGGTAATCGTCTTCGTTGTCGGATTCGATGATCTCGTAATGGTCTTTCAAATTGATATCGAGAACAGATTTTGAAGCACCGGTGTCGATGATCCAGTAAGCAGCCGATCCATCTTCAAATTGGCCTTCAATCAGGAGGTGGTAATTTTCCTGTTCAAGTTCGATCAGGAGCAAAGGGATTTCAATCATGAAATGGTTTTATGTTTGGGTTACTTCCTTAATCAGTTTGGTGCTGTGTGATCCGAACACCGGATTGGCATTCACCAAAAAAAGAGCTCCTGTTTCGAAACAGGAGCTCCAAATATAAATGATATTGTTTGTTTTATCCCAATATATCTTACAGTATATTCATGCCATCAACAACATCCATAATTTCTTTCACCGCGTTTGCCGAATTAACCAAAAGGGCTTGTTCTTCTTCGGTCAGATTGATGTTCACAATTTTTTCGATACCGTTTTTCCCGAGTTTAACCGGTACGCCAACAAAAACGTCGTTCAGGCCAAATTCGCCTTCCAGTTTCACGCAGCATGGGAAGATGCGTTTCTGGTCCATTACAATGGCTTCAACCATCTGTGCAGCAGCCGATCCCGGGGCATACCAGGCCGAAGTTCCCATCAGGTTAACCAGTTCGCCGCCACCTTTTTTCGTACGGTCGATAATTTTGTCGAGGGTTTCCTGGTCGAGCAATTCAGTAACCGGAATACCGGCAACAGTCGTGTAGCGTGGCAGTGGCACCATGGTATCGCCGTGTCCGCCCATAAGCAAAGCCTGGATGTCGCGTGGCGAAATGTCCAAAGCTTCGGCAAGGAAGGCGCGGTAACGGGCCGTGTCGAGGATTCCGGCCATGCCCATCACTTTGTTTTTGCTCGATTTTGAAACCGCATAAGCCACGTAAGTCATTACATCAAGCGGGTTTGAAACGATAATGATGATTGCATCCGGCGAATATTTGACAATATTTTCAGTTACACTTTTTACAATACCGGCATTGATTGAAATCAAATCGTCGCGGCTCATTCCCGGTTTGCGAGGAACTCCTGAAGTGATGACCACCACATCAGAACCTGCCGATTTTGAATAGTCGTTGGTTGCGCCAACCAACCGGGTGTCGTAATAATTAATTGGAGCAGTCTGCCACAGGTCGAGCGATTTGCCTTCCGACAATCCTTCTTTAATATCAAGCAAAACAACTTCGCTTACAATGTTTTTTTCAGCTACAATCTGGGCACAGGTAGCACCTACATTTCCGGCGCCAACAACAGTTACTTTCATATTTGTATTTTTATGGATTAAATGGTTTATTAAAGCGAATGCAAAGATAAAAGGTATTTTGAATTGGAAACTTTATTTTGCAATGGCTTAACAATTTGGTAAATAATTCAATCAGTCAGCTTGTTACGAGGACAAGAGGATTTTTTGAACCTTTTTGCCTGTTTTAATATCAAGCTTCCTTTTTGCTGTTTTTTTTGTTGAAAAACCTGTTTAAACAGATTTTTTAGGATCGGAAAATACAAATCAGAATGGTTTTTACTGAAAATCTACCAAAGATGTTTCATCACCAGCCAAACTGAAAAAATTCTGGCTCCCTGGCACGTTTGTTTTGTGTTGAAATGGAGGGCCGATTTTTTGTCTTCGGGCTGATGGTTTTGATGTTATATTTGTAACCCAATACGTCGGATAAACTTTTTGCCCCGATAAGGGTTTATATTTTCAAAAACTAAAAAAACAATTATGGCAGACAGACTTTCTGATCCGATTGGCCGGTTGATGGGCCTTCGTTACAAATCGCACCCCTGGCATGGGGTTTTTATTGGCAAAGATGCCCCTGAAAATGTAGTTGCTTTCATCGAAGTGGTTCCGACCGATACCGTCAAATACGAGATCGACAAGGAAAGCGGGTTCCTGAAATTGGACCGGCCCCAGAAATATTCCAACGTGGTCCCGGCGCTCTACGGGTTCATCCCGCAAACTTTATGCGGGGAAGCAGTGGGCAATTATTGCATGGAAAAAACCGGAAAAACCGGGATCAAAGGCGACGGCGACCCCATGGATATTTGTGTTTTGACCGAAAAGACTATTGCCCACGGCGACATTTTGGTTGATGCCAGGCCAATTGGCGGTTTCAGGATGATCGACGGGAATGAAGCTGATGATAAAATAATTGCTGTTCTGTCGAACGATGTGGTTTACAGTGGATACATGGATTTGTCGGATCTTCCGGATATTGTGGTAGCGCGGCTGAAACATTATTTCCTGACCTACAAAGATATGCCCGGAAAAGCCAGCAACACCGAAATTACACATGTTTATGGCGCGGAAGAAGCGCTGGAAGCGATTAACGCTTCCATGACGGATTACCACCAGCGGTTCGATAACATTGGAAAGTTGTTGTAGAAAGAAGCCTCCCCCAACCCCCTCCGAAAGAGGGGAAAAGAACCGGGATCCGAAGATTACTGTTTTCTTATAAGGCCGTGCTTAAAGAATCTAATTTTAAAAATCTCTTCTACCCAAACTCCCTTCCCTTGTGGGGAAGGGTCGGGGATGGGGCTTCAAAGTCTCCCCTTCGGGGAGATTAGAGGGGCCTTCTTTTCAAATTCAGGTACGAAAAATTAAAGCCGTTCTTCTCGTCAAAATGATCTTCCCGGAAGATTTCCGTCCATTCCGAATAATTTATTTCTGGAAAAAAAACGTCGGCATCGAAATTGCGGTGGACTAAAGTAAGGTATAGCTTGCCTACCAGCGGATAAAACTGTCGGTAAATCATCCCGCCGCCGATAATAAATGACTCCTCTTCATTTTTTACTGAATCAACAGCTTCGTCGATGGTGAAAACCATTTCGCACCGGGCGAATTTTTCTTCCGGATTGTCGGTAATCACAATGTTCCGGCGGTTTGGCAGCGCCCCTTTTGGCAGCGAGAGCAATGTGTTCCGGCCCATGATTACCGGATAGCCTGTGGTAATTTGCTTAAAACGCTTTAAATCGTTGGGCAGATGGAACAGCAAATCGTTGTTTTTGCCAATGGCAAAGTTTTGGGCAATGGCCACTATGATGGAGATGTTTTCGTGTATCATGCGGTTG
>JBBIHV010000002.1:39916-43266 GCA_037446835.1 Sunxiuqinia sp.
CCCAAAAACGCTGATTGTTCCGGTCCCGGTGCGGTCGCTTTTTTCAACGCCATTGGTCATCACATGATTCAGCAGATCAAGATATTGCTTCATTTTAGTGCCTTTTGTATTCGTAATTTTAAACCGTTGGCAAGGTATAAAGTTTTCAGGATTAAGAAAAACTGGTCACTCAGAAAACAAAACGTTTACCCATCAGGAATTACCTTCGCTATGCTGTTTTATCCTGATTGGCTGATGCTTATATTTGAAGATGACAGGGAAGATCAGACCCAGGATCAAAGCATATCCGGCAAAAACGAGCCAAATTGAATGCCAGTTCCGGAGGTCGCCTTTCGTGAAATAATCAACAATTAGCCCACTCCCGTAACCTCCAATTATTGCCCCAACGCCATTGGTCATCAGCATGAACAATCCCTGGGCGCTGGCCCGAATGCCAGGACTGACCTCGTTCTCGACAAACAGTGAACCGGAAATATTGAAGAAATCGAAGGCCATACCATACACGATCATGGATAAAATCAGTAAATACAAACCACCGTCCGGATTGCCAACGGCGAATAAACCAAAACGGAGGACCCACGCGAAAATGCTCATCAGCATCACATTCTTAATTCCAAACCGGCTCAGGAAAAAGGGAATGGTAAGGATAAACAATGTTTCCGACATTTGTGAAATGGAAAGCAGGAGCAACGGATGTTCAACCCCGAAAGTACCGGGATTGGTGGTGGAAAAACTATCCAGGAATGGGCCTCCGAATGCATTTGTAATTTGTAATGCTGCCCCCAGAAACATGGAAAAGAAGAAAAATACGGCCATCTTTTTTTGTTTGAACAGCACAAAGGCATCGAGTCCAAGCGACGAAATCAATGATTTTTCTTTTTTTGTTTTTGCCGGGGGGCATGCCGGCATGGTAAATACATAAAAACTCAGGGCCAATGCCGAAAATCCACTGAAAATGAGCTGCATGTTCGATGCTTTCCAACCAAACAGGTCCACAATCCACATGGCAGCAATGAACCCAACCGTACCCCAAACCCTGATTGGGGGAAAGTCTTTTATAATATTGTATCCGTTTTTTTCGAGGATGATATACGACACCGTACTGTTCAGGGCGATGGTTGGCATGTAAAACATCGAATTTAAAAGCATGACCCAGAAAAAAACAACCGGATCTTTAACCGTTGAGGCCAGCAAGAGCAGCCCCGCGCCTATTAAATGGCTGATGCCCAGCAACCTTTCGGCATTGATCCATTTGTCGGCAACAATGCCCAGCAAGGCAGGCATAAATAACGATGCAATTCCCAGGGTCGAAAAGACTGCCCCGATTTGGGCGCCGGTAAAATGGAGAGTACCCCCCAAATAAACTCCAATTGAAATAAGCCATGAACCCCAGACAAAAAACTGGAGAAAATTCATGACAATCAGCCGATTCTTGATACCCATGTTTTACGATTTAGCAGATGTAGTTTTTTGAAGGCTATAAAACTACTAAAATCTACCAATCGCAGTAGGTTTGAAATGCCAAAAATCAAGACCTCCTGAAATTTGATTTCGTTAAGTGAAACGAAAGGTCCTGGATCGTAAGTGAGGGAAAGAAGATTCAGAAATTATTCTTTTCGGCGGCGGTTAATTTCATCGCGGATGGCCGATGCCTTTTCGTAATCTTCGGCGCCAATTGCATTATCAAGCATTTGGGTAAGTTCCGACGAGGTGTACTTTTCATATTTGTGTGTTCCCCGGCTCATATCCTCGCTGGCCGGTTGGTGCCATTCTTCCTGGCTGTGTTCGTTTTCAAATTCGATGACAATGCCCGCCCGCTGCAAAATTTCTTCATAAGTGTAAATCGGGCAGTCGAACCTTAGCGCGATTGCAACAGCATCCGAAGTCCGTGAATCGATCACAATTGGCTTTTTGTCGCGGATACAAACCAGTTCCGAATAAAAAATCCCTTCTTCGAGCTTATAAATTATGACTTCAGTAATTTCTATGTCGAAAGCGTTTGCAAGCTGTTTAAACAAATCGTGGGTTAGTGGGCGGGGAGGTTTCAGCCCCTCAAGTTGAATGGCGATCGATTGCGCCTCGACAGGTCCGATGATGATGGGGATCCGGCGGTCTCCGTTTTCTTCAGCCAGAACCAGTGCGTAAGCTCCTGATTGTGACTGACTAACCGACAAACCTAAAATATTGAGTTTAACTTTCTGCATTCCCCTATAAATAGCCTTTGGTAAGGAAAACAAATATAAGAATTGTTTTACATTCTAAAGTCTCGATTTGTTCGATCTTTCCTGATTTCTTCCTTCCTGAATGAGGTGTCAAAAAAGGCGGCAGGTTGGGCCTGAAAATATTTTTCAAAAAATAGGGTAAGCCTTTGGCGTTCATTATAAAAAGTTTACTTTTGCAGTCCGAAAAGATTTCGCGTAGGCTCGTTAAGCGGTTTACCTGTTGGTTCCCGCCTGCCGGAAGAAACATTAAATTACATTGAAATGTACGCAATTGTAGAGATTGCCGGTCAGCAAATGAAAGTTGAAAAAGGCCGGAAAATTTATGTACACCGTCTGGAATCTGCTGAAGGCGAAACTGTTGTTTTTGACAAGGTGCTTTTGGTAGATGACGAAGGTGCTGTGAAAGTTGGAGCTCCTGTTGTTGAAGGTGCCAGTGTTACTGCAACAGTCCTGGAACACATGAAAGGAGATAAAGTATTGGTCTTCAAGAAGAAAAGAAGAAAAGGTTACCAGAAAATGAATGGTCACCGCCAATACATGACCAAAATTCAAATTGAAGAAGTAGTAGGATAACATTAAAAAAAATTTACCATGGCTCATAAGAAAGGTGCGGGTAGTTCGAAGAACGGACGCGAATCGGAAAGCAAAAGACTCGGCGTTAAAATTTTCGGCGGTCAGGCTGCAACAGCTGGTAACATTATTGTTCGCCAGAGAGGAACTGTACACCACCCAGGGTTGAATGTTGGTATGGGTAGAGATCATACCTTGTTTGCTTTGGTTGACGGAACGGTTGTCTTCAAAAAAAGAAGAGATCACAAATCGTTTGTTACGGTTGAACCGGTTGTTGCTGTTGAAGCAAACTAAACCGATTTACAATATTTAGTTTGAAATCTCCTGTCTTCCTGAAGGCAGGAGATTTTTTTTATCTGAATTCATGGCACGACCGTCTCGATTTTGAATTATTCAGGTTAAATTTGTCGGTCTAAAAATTAAAAGCACCGAAAATGCTCAATCTAAAATTTATACAGGAAAATCCGGAACTGGTGGTTTCAAAACTGAAAAAGAAACATTTTGACGCTGCCGACATCGTTCAGCAAATCACCGGTTTGTCGGTTCAAAAAAATGAAA
>JBBIHV010000002.1:43366-44703 GCA_037446835.1 Sunxiuqinia sp.
TGCCTGAAAACAGTGTGCCACACTGGGATTTAGCCAAAAAATACGACCTCATCGATTTTGAATTGGGCGTGAAAATCACCGGCGCCGGATTCCCGGTTTACAAAGGCAAAGGCGCCCGGCTGCAACGTGCACTGATCAATTTCTTCCTCGATGAGGCACGCAATGCCGGTTACCTCGAAATTCAGCCGCCATACGTGGTGAACGAGGATTCGGGCTTTGGAACCGGCCAGTTGCCCGACAAGGAAGGCCAGATGTATCATGCCACGGTGGATAACCTGTACCTGATTCCGACCGCCGAAGTCCCGGTGACCAATATTTACCGCGACGTGATTGTGGAAGCTAAAGACCTTCCGATTAAAAATACAGCCTACAGCGCCTGTTTCCGCCGCGAAGCCGGTTCGTATGGCAAGGATGTTCGCGGACTGAACCGCCTTCATCAGTTCGACAAGGTAGAAATTGTGCAGATTGCTCATCCCGAAAGTTCTTATGAACGACTCGACGAAATGGTTGCTCACGTGACCAGCCTGGTCGAAAAACTCGAATTGCCTTTCCGCATCCTTCGGCTGTGTGGCGGCGACATGAGCTTCACCTCGGCGCTGACCTACGATTTCGAAGTCTTCTCGGCTGCCCAGGAAAAATGGCTCGAAGTCAGTTCGGTTTCCAATTTCGAATCGTTCCAGGCCAACCGCCTGAAATTGCGCTACCGCGATGAAGTCACTAAAAAGCCGGTGATTGCCCACACACTGAACGGCAGTGCATTGGCTTTGCCGCGTATCGTGGCCGCCTTGCTCGAAAACAACCAGACTCCCGAAGGCATCCGGATTCCAAAAGTTTTGGTTCCTTACTGCGGATTTGAGATGATTGACTAAGAGAAGCCCACTCAATTGAAAAAGCTGTTTCAGGAATCGTGCTGAAACAGCTTTTTTTTTAAACCGATTTTAGTTTTTAATCTAGCCTTATCATGTTTTTCCTATCTTTAAGCAAATTGAAAACATCATGAAACTTCCGAATTTAATAAAACACGATAGCTGGCTCCAACCTTTTGCTTCAACTATTATTTCAAGGCTGCAAACCGCTAAAGAGAAAGAAAATGAAATTCTGCACGGTAAAAGTCTTTCCGAATTCGCACAGGGGCACAAATGGTACGGACTTCACCGAGAACAGAATCAGTGGGTTATGCGCGACTGGGCGCCCAATGCCACCGCAGTTTACCTGATCGGGGAATTTAACGACTGGCAGGAACAATCTGGTTATCAGCTAAACCCGGTTGGCTCCGGAAATTGGGAAATCCGGCTTCCGCGTGAAAAAATGCAGCACGGCCAGTTGTTTGCCTTCTC
>JBBIHV010000002.1:44803-62391 GCA_037446835.1 Sunxiuqinia sp.
ATATTTTACCACGCGTTCACAAAGCCGGGTATAACACCATTCAGCTGATGGCCATTCCGGAGCACCCGTACTACGGAAGTTTTGGCTATCACGTTTCCAGTTTCTTTGCCCCGTCGTCGCGGTTTGGCACTCCGGAAGAATTGAAACAGCTGGTTGATGAAGCACACGGAATGGGCCTTTCGGTCATCATCGATCTGGTTCATTCGCATGCCGTGAAAAACGAAGTGGAAGGTCTGGGGAAATACGACGGAACCCGCTGGCAGTTTTTTCACGACGGCCCGAAAGGCGAACACCCGGCCTGGGATTCGTATTGTTTTAATTACGGAAAGCCTGAAGTCATTCATTTTTTGCTCTCGAATATCCGGTACTGGCTCGAAGAATTTAAGTTCGACGGATTCCGGTTCGACGGGGTAACCAGCATGTTATATTTCGATCACGGCCTTGGAAAAGCGTTTACCAGTTACGACGATTATTTTAATTCCGGTCTCGATCAGGAAGCTTTTTCATATTTCATCATGGCCAACCGGCTGATTCACGAGATCAATCAAAATGCCCTTTCAATTGCCGAAGAAATGAGCGGGTTGCCGGGCCTGGCAACACCGCATAAAGATGGCGGACTGGGCTTCGATTACCGCATGGCGATGGGCGTTCCCGATTTCTGGATTAAAACGATCAAAGAAGTTCCGGATGAAAAATGGGACGTTGGGACCATTTTTTACGAGCTGACTTCGAAGCGGCTCGACGAAAAAGTGGTGAGTTATGCCGAATCGCACGATCAGGCTTTGGTGGGCGATAAAACCATCATCTTCAGGCTGATTGACAAGGAAATGTATTTCAGCATGCGCAAAGACCAGCCCAACATGGCGGTTGATCGCGGCATCGCGCTGCATAAAATGATCCGTCTGGCAACCTTGACCTGTGCCGGAGGCGCTTACCTGAATTTTATGGGTAATGAATTTGGTCATCCCGAATGGATTGATTTTCCGAGGGAGGGAAACGGCTGGTCGTACGCGCATGCCCGCCGGTTGTGGAGTATTGCCGATAATCAGGAATTGCGCTATCATTGGCTGGCCGATTTCGATCGGGTCCTGATCTCGCTGGTGAGAAAGAACCGGCTGATTGACATTCCCGAAGTTTACCGGATTTACGACCACAAAGAGAATCAGATTCTGGCCTATTCTCGCGGAAACTATTTGTTTGTCTTTAATTTTCATCCGACCCAATCGTTCGTCGAGTACGGAATCCCGATGGAAGCATCAAAATATGAAGTTGTCTTAAATACCGACGAGAGCCGTTTTGGCGGCCAGAACCGGATCGACGACACATTGACTTATTACACCCATCCCGCGGGAGGCTTGACCAGTCAGCATTATTTGTTGCTCTATCTTCCAGCCCGTACCGCCATGGTTTTGCAGAAACAGGAGTTCAAAAAAGTGAGGTAAAAAGGAGCCTCGAATTCTGAATCTTGAGTCTTGAGTGTAAAAATTCTCATTGAATATCCTGGCCAACGGGGATGAAGAATTTTCAAATCTTCAAATTGGTTCATTTTCAAATCTTCAAATTGTTTTCCATGTCGTTTTTTACTGAAATACAAATTCCGGAGTTTCCGTGGAAAATGGATTATTCGAAAAGCATGACGCTTTTTGGTTCCTGTTTTTCGGAAAACATCGGGCAAAAGCTGATTGACCTGAAGTTTCAGGTTGACATGAACCCGTTTGGCATTTTATACAATCCGGAATCGATTGCCAACAGCCTGAAAATTTTACTCGAAAAACGAATATTTACTGAAAACGACCTGTTTAACGATCAGGGGGTCTGGAACAGTTTTTATCATCACAGCCGTTTTTCGGAAGTTAACCGCGAAGTGGCGCTTGAAAACATCAACAGCCGGATTGAATCATCGCGCGAATTCCTGAAACAGGCTGATATTCTGGTTCTTACTTTTGGCACGGCCTGGGTTTACGAATATCGAAAAACCGGTCAAATCGTTTCAAACTGCCACAAGGTGCCTGCCTCCGAATTTAAACGGTTCAGGCTGGGCGTTTTTGAAATTACCGAGACTTATCGGGATTTACTGGAAGCGCTCTGGAAATTTAACCCAAACTTAAAGGTCGTTTTTACGGTGAGCCCAATCCGCCACTGGAAAGACGGAGCGGTTGAGAATCAGGTGAGCAAGGCAACCCTGATTCTGGCCATCGACCGACTGATAAATGGGTTTGGAAATCGCATTTGCAGGTACTTTCCGTCGTACGAATTAATGATGGACGAACTGCGCGATTACCGCTTCTATGCCGAGGATATGCTGCATTTAAGCGTGGTTGCAACCGACTATATTTTCGACCGTTTCAGCAAGGCCGCAATCGACAAAGAGAGCGCGGAAATTTCAAAGAATGTTATGAAAATCAGGAGGGCCGTGCAACATCGTCCGTCCAATTCAGGGGCTTTGGAATACGGAAATTTTCTTCAGACAACTTTACGGGAGATCGATAAATTAACGATAACTTACCCGAATCTTAATTTTACCAGCGAGAGAGAGGACCTTGAACGGAAATTCGCCGACTTTCAAAATCAGTAACAAAAAAGGAACCTTTTTTATTCATAAATTTGTTCAGGTCACCTCCCCCGATTCCTATTCTATGAAAATTCCCATTGTTCGGAATGAAACTCCCAAAAGTCTGGAATATGAGTTACCTTAAATTCGATAAAAACCGGCTGGTCAATCTGGAATATTCCCTTCAGCGCGAAATACTCCGGTCGAATCGTGCCGGATCGTACATCAGCTCATCCCTCTCGGGGTGCAATACGCGCAAATATCACGGCCTGCTCATTTGTCCGCTCGATGAACTCGACGGCGAAAAACACGTGCTGCTTTCATCGCTCGACGAGTCGGTCGTACAGTATGGATCGCCGTTCAACCTGGGCATCCACAAATACGAAGGCGATCATTACGAACCACGAGGCCATAAATACATGCAGGATTTTGAGATAGAAATCGTGCCCAAAACAACTTTCCGGGTTGGCGGGGTAGTCCTGAAAAAGGAACGTGTTCTGGTCGAAAAACGGCAACAGATACTGATTCGCTACACGCTCGAGGACGCCCATTCGCCCACCGTCCTGCGGTTCAGTCCTTTTTTGGCTTTCCGCAGCATTCACCGGCTGAGCCGGGCCAATCTTTATGCAAATACACACTATTCTGAAATTGAAAACGGGATAAAAATCAGGCTTTACGACGGCTATCCGTTTTTGCACCTGCAATTCTCGAAAGATGCAGAATTTATTCCGGCGCCCGACTGGTATTACGGCATTGAGTACGCGAATGAACAGGAGCGCGGATACGATTTCCGCGAGGATCTTTTTGTGCCGGGTTATTTCGAACTTCCCATTGAAAAAGGTGAATCGGTTATTTTTTCGGCATCGACCAGCGAATGTGAGCCCGAAGCCATCCGGCACCGCTTCGCCCATGAGCTCAAATCGCGTGTTCCGCGCGATTCATTTCTGGCTTATCTGAAGAATGCCGCGCATCAATTCATTCATTTAAACAACAAACACACCGGTATCATTGCCGGTTTTCCCTGGTACGGCCAAATTACCCGGCAGACGTTGATTGCCTTGCCGGGACTGACGCTCGATCTGGGCGATCAGAAAACGTTTGAAAAAGTACTGGATACTTTACTTGAAACTCTTAAAAACGGGTTGTTCCCCAAATATCCTGAAGGTCAGGTTTCATCTTACGATTCCATCGATGCGCCGCTCTGGTTTTTCTGGACCGTTCAGCAATACTACCGGAAACTGAACGATTCAGGAAAAGTCTGGAAAAAATACGGCCCGGTGCTGAAGTCGATCCTTTCAGCCTACAAAAACGGAACCGGTTACAACATCCGGATGCTTGATTCAGGCCTGATCGCCGGGAAAGCTGATCGTGTGGCGCTTACCTGGATGGATTCTTACGTTGACGGAAAGCCGGTTGTACCGCGAAGCGGAATGCCCGTTGAGGTGAATGCCCTCTGGTACAATGCCATTTGCCTGGCCCTCGAACTGGCCGGGAAAGAAAATGATCAGGCTTTTCTGGACGAATGGAAAGACTGGCCCGAGAAAATTGCCCAATCGTTTACCGACACCTTTTGGAATGAACAAAGACAATCGCTGGCCGACTGCGTTGACGGGGAAAGCAAAGACTGGTCGGTGAGGCCAAACATGCTGATCGCGTCAGCTCTTGAGTTTTCGCCGATCGACCGCGAGAAACAAAAAGTTGTTTTAAGTATCGTGAAAAAGGAGTTGCTCACCCCGCGGGGATTGCGGACTTTATCGCCACGCGATCCGCGCTATCGGGGAATCTGTTCCGGAAATGTTCAGGAACGCGAATTGGCCGTGCATCAGGGGACGGCCTGGCCTTGGCTGATTTCTTTTTTTACGGAAGCTTACCTGAAATTGCACCGGCAGAGCGGAATGCCTTTCGTCAGAAAATATACCGAAGGTTTTGAAGAAGAAATGACCGCTAATTGCATCGGCACCATTTCTGAAATGTATAACGGGGACCCGCCGCATAAGGGAGAAGGAGCCATTTCGCAGGCATGGAGTGTGGCAGCGCTGATCCATTCGTTCAACGAACTTGAAAAGTTCAGTAAGTAATTTTTTTTCATTTTTCATTTTTTTCTTGAAATTATGAAGGTCTTAATGTTTGGATGGGAATTTCCCCCGCATATTTCGGGAGGACTGGGAACTGCCTGCTATGGATTGACAAAGGGGCTGGCCGGGTTCAGCGATGTGGAAGTGATTTTTGTAGTACCCAAAGCGTATGGCGACGAAGACCAGTCGAACCTAAAATTGGTTGGTGCGGGCGATGTTGCCTTGACCCGGAAACAAGTGGAGTTTGCCGATGTGGAGTCGAAAGTTGATTATTATGAAGTGGAATCGGGCATGATTCCCTATGTCGGGCCTGAAGAATTTTGGGAACTCTCCTCCAAAATAAATACCCAAAAAACATCGCTGGTCGAAACCACGGAGGAAGGAAAGATCGAGTTTTCAGGAAAATACGATCACAATCTGATGCACGAAATTCACAATTACGCTTTTGTGGCCGAAGTGATTGCCCGCGACAACGCGTTCGATGTCATCCATGCGCACGACTGGCTGGCTTATCCGGCCGGAATTGCAGCCAAACGGGTTTCCGGGAAACCGCTCATCATCCACGTTCATGCCACCGATTTCGACCGGAGCGGCGGAAGCGTGAACCCGCAGGTGTATGCCATCGAAAAAGAGGGCATGGATGCGGCCGATAAAATAATCACGGTGAGCAATCTGACGCGAAATATCGTCATCGAAAAATATAACATCAATCCTGAAAAGGTAATGACCGTTTACAATGCCGTTGAACCAATTACCCCGGAAGAAAAAATAAGGCTCAAAAAGGGCGTTGACGACAAAATTGTGACTTTTCTGGGACGAATTACCCTGCAAAAAGGGCCCGAATATTTTGTTGAGGCCGCCAATCTGGTGCTTCAGCGGATGAAAAATGTACGTTTTGTGATGGCCGGCAGTGGCGACCGCTTAAACGCGATGATTAAACGCGCGGCTGAGCTTAAAATTTCAGACCGGTTTCATTTTACCGGGTTCCTGAAGGGCGACGACGTGTTCGACATGTTCAAAATGAGCGACGTTTTTGTGATGCCTTCGGTGTCGGAACCGTTTGGAATTGTGCCGCTCGAAGCCATGCAGTCGAACGTTCCGGTCATTATCTCGCACCAGTCGGGCGTTTCCGAAATTTTGAATTACGCCATAAAGATTGATTACTGGGATACCCATGCCATGGCCGACGCCATTTACGGGCTGCTGAATTATCCGGCCCTTCACAACATGTTTAAAAAATACGGCAAAGCGGAAGTTGATAACCTTCAGTGGAAAAACTCAGCCGCGCAAGTTCGGGAAATTTATCTCGAAGCCATTCAGAATGCAAAAACAGAAGAAGAAAGATGAAGTCGATTTGTTTTTATTTCCAGGTACACCAACCGTTTCGCTACCGGCGTTACCGGTTTTTCGATATTGGGAACGACCATTATTACTACGATGATTATTCCAACGAATCCATTCTCCGGAAGGTGGCCGATCGCTGCTATCTGCCTGCCAATAAGCTGATGCTCGAACTGATTGCCAAGCACAAGGGCAAGTTTAAAATCGCTTTTTCCATTTCGGGTGTCGCACTGGAACAGTTTGCCATGTATGCTCCCGAAGTGCTCGATTCGTTTAAAGCGCTGGCCGACACCGGTTCGGTCGAATTTCTGGCTGAAACGTATTCCCATGCCCTGATTTCGCTGAGAGACCGGAATCTGTTTGAAAAACAGGTTCAGGAACACAACCAGATTATTGAAAAATATTTTGGGCAGAAACCTACTGTTTTCAGGAATACCGAACTGATTTATTCGGACGAAATTGGCGATTGGGTGGCCGACATGGGTTACAAAGCCATGCTGACCGAGGGCGCCCGGCATATTCTGGGCTGGAAGTCGCCCAACTTTTTGTACGTCAATGCCATAAACCCGAGGCTGAAAGTACTGATGCGCAACTATAAACTGAGCGACGACCTGGCTTTCCGATTTCCGAACCACGACTGGAATGAGTACCCGCTGACTCCTGAGAAATTTGTAGGCTGGCTGAACGCACTCGAAAAAGATGATTTCTGCAATCTTTTTATGGATTACGAGGTCTTTGGCGAACATCAGCCAGCCGAAACCGGGATTATGGATTTCATGCGGAACCTGCCCGACGCCGTGTTTAAACATTCGAAAATGAGTTTTAAGACTCCTTCTGAAATAATGGCAGAATTTCAACCCGTTTCGCTGGTAAGCGTGCCACACCCCATTTCGTGGGCCGACGAAGAACGCGATTTATCGGCCTGGCTGGGCAACGAACTTCAGGATGAAGCCTACACCAAACTATACGAACTGGCCTGGCCCATGAAAGACGTAGTTGATCCGGCGCTGCAAAAAGATTGGAATTACCTGCAGTCAAGCGACCATTTTTATTACATGTGCACCAAATTTTTCTCCGATGGAGAAGTGCACCGTCGATTTAACCCCTTCGAAAGCCCGTACGAAGCTTTCATCAATTACATGAACGTGTTGAACGATTTTAAAATCAGGGTACAACGGTTTGCCGAAATGAATAAGCCGGAACTTGAAATTCAGGAACAGAAAATTGAACCGGCTTCAGAAAAAACAAAAAAAGTATTGCCGCTTTCCGTGACGAAAACAGGCAAAACCTCTTTAAACCAAAGATCGAAAAGATTAAAATAATCCTAAGAACCAAATATTTAACATCGTTTTCATATTCGGAAAATCTTAATTCGCGTTTTTTTTGCTTCTTTTGTGCCTCAAATTTTCGAGTACGATGAATTTTCGAAAAGCTTGATTTAGAGAAACTGGAAATAACATTAAAACCATAAAAAACATTCAACTGTGGAAAAACCCAATTGGAAAAAACTTTTTGTCGAGTCGAATATTCCTGAAAAGCTTGCCCCGCTTAAGGAAATCAGCCGCAACTTGTGGTGGGTCTGGAATACCGAAGCCCGCGAGCTTTTTAAGTATATTGATGAGGAAAAATGGGACGAGTGTGAGCACAGCCCCATCCTGCTACTTGAAGAAGTTAATTATCAGCGATTACTTGAATTGGAAAATGACGACGAGTTTATCCTGAAGATGAACCATGTGTCGTCGTTGCTGGGCAAATACCTGGAGGACAGGAAAATGCTGAAAGGCCCGTCGATTGCCTATTTTAGTATGGAATACGGACTACACGACAGCCTTAAAATATTTTCAGGAGGACTTGGAATACTGGCCGGTGATTACCTGAAAGAAGCCAGCGATTCGAAAGTTAACCTGGTTGGCGTAGGATTATTGTACCGGTACGGATATTTCCGCCAGACCATTTCGAGCAATGGCGAACAGCTTGCCAACTACGATGCACAGCAGTTCTCCAAAATTCCGGTCCAGCCTGCCTACGACCCAGAAGGAAACTGGATCAGTGTCCAGGTCGATTATCCGGGAAGGACGATTTCTGCAAATGTTTGGCAGGTAAATGTTGGATCGGTAAAATTGTTTTTACTCGATACCGATTTTGAAGCCAATTCGGAGGAAGACCGTTTTGTGACCCATCATTTATACGGCGGCGACAACGAAAACCGGCTGAAACAAGAAATGTTGCTGGGGCTTGGTGGAATCCGTGCCTTGAAAAAGCTGGGTTACGAAATGGATATTTACCATTGCAACGAGGGCCATGCAGCCATGATCGGCATGGAACGGATTTCGGACCTGGTGGCCGAAAAAGGCCTCGTTTATGCTGAGGCCAAAGAAGTGGTTCGGGCATCAACCTTGTTTACCACCCACACGCCGGTGCCTGCCGGACACGATTCGTTCCATCAGGATCTGTTTAAACATTACATGGCCAAATATCCCGAACGGGTCGGGATCGGCTGGGACGAGTTTTGCAACCTGGGCAAGGCCGACCCTTACGAAGATCATTTCAACATGAGTTACCTGGCCTGCAATTTATCGGTGGGCATCAACGGGGTGAGCATGTTGCATGGCGAAGTCTCGAAAGAAGTGCTGAGCCCCTTGTACAAGGGATTTCTTCAGGAAGAATTAGAAGTGGGCTATGTAACCAACGGCGTTCATTATTCAACCTGGGCCGCCAGGGAATGGAAAGAACTGCACCAGAAATATTTTGGGAAAGGGTTTCCTGAAAGCCAACTTGATTTTGATGCATGGGAACGTATTTACCAGGTGCCTGATGCCGAAATCTGGAACCTGAAACAGGCGATGCGCGCTAAAACCATTAAATACATCAAACAACGGTTTACCAGTAGCTGGATCAAGCGGAACGAGAACCCGAAACTCATTTCAGAAGTTATTGGCAAGCTCGACCCCAATGCACTGACCATCGGTTTTGCACGCCGTTTTGCCACTTACAAACGGGCTTATCTGTTGTTCCGGAACCTCGACAGGCTGTCGAAACTGGTGAACGACCCGGCCCGGCCAGTGCAGTTCCTGTTTGCCGGAAAAGCGCACCCGGCCGATAAAGCCGGTCAGGACCTGATCAAGTACATTGTTGAAATTTCAAAACGCCCCGAATTTGCCGGGAAAATACTTTTTGTACAGAATTACGACATGAACCTGGCCAAAACCATGCTTCAAGGGGTTGATATCTGGATGAACACGCCAACCCGGCCCCTGGAAGCATCGGGCACCAGCGGCGAAAAAGGGGTCATGAACGGAACCATCCACTTTTCGGTACTCGACGGGTGGTGGGTTGAAGGCTATAAAAAAGATGCCGGATGGGCGCTTCCTCAGGAAAGTGCCTACGACGTGCCCGACCTTCAGGATGAACTGGATGCCGAGGCCATTTACAACATTCTGGAAGAGGAAGTCCTGCCCGTGTTTTATTCGCGCAATTCAAACGGGGTTCCCGAAAAATGGGTGTCGTACATTAAAAATACCTTTTCACAGGTGGCCCCAAATTTCACCACGGCCCGCATGATCCGCGACTACCACGAACGTTTTTACAACCCACAGGCTGAACGCTGCGCCCGCCTGATGGCTTCCGATTACAAACTTGCCAGGGAAATCGCGAAGTGGAAACTTGATATTTCGTCGGTTTGGGACCAGATTGAGGTGAAAGAAGTACAGATAACCGATGGCATAACCAACGTTCTGAAAATCGGGGAAGAATATCCGGCCAGGGTCGTAATCGACCTGAAAGGCATTAAACCTGAAGACATAGGCGTTGAAATGGTAATTACAGAGAACGGAAAGGACAGCGGGCCCGAGCTGATTGAAAGCCTTCAGTTTGAGATCGAAAGTATTTCGGGCGCTGAAGTTGCCTACAAGTTAAACCTGAAAATGATGGATGCCGGCTCGTTTGGTTACGCCATCCGAATGTACCCAAAACATCCGGAATTGCCACACCGTCAGGATTTTAATTATTTGAAATGGATTTAAAGTTTCAGGAAAAAAACGAAAAATGGTAGCCAAGAGCTGCCTTTTTTCGTTTGGTAAAAAAATGGAATCCCTGAGCGGCGGCATCATTTCCTGCTGTTTTCGGCCTGTGGCTGAAATCCAACGGGTTGATAAAGCAGTAAAATATCCCCGGACTGAATGTCCTGGTCAACAATTCCGAAGGTTCCGTTATCGGCAACCAGTTTGATTTCCCGCTCGCGCACATCTCCCCCTTTTTTCAGGTAAACAACCGGTTTGCCGTTTTTTGAAAATATGGCTTTTATCGGGATTAGTAGCCGGTCGCGGTACGAACCGACAATAATATCGTTATTGGCCGACATTCCAGGTTTCATTCCCGGGTCGGATTGATCGAGCCGGATAACCACCTTAAAAACCTTCATGTCGAAATCCTGATGGTCTTCGCCAATGTTGGCAACTTTAATCACTTTTCCGTGGAAAATTTTATTGGGCAAGGCATCAATTTTTATCCGCACACTGTCGCCCACGCTAATTTTTGAAATATCGATTTCACGGATGTAGCTTTCGGTAATAACCACCGACATATCTGGCAGCGTGGCAATCAGGGGTCTCCAGATGTTTATTTCGGTGTCTTTTCCATACGATTTTCCTGAATAGTCTTTGGCAAACATCACAATCCCGTTTTCGGGGGCCTTGATGATGGTCGATCCCAGCGCTTCCTGATATTTGTTGATCCGGTCCTGATATTGGGCCACCCAGGCCTGATACCGGCTAACCTGAATTTTCGCCCTGTTTTTGGCGAGCAGGTAATCGCGCCTGATTTTTTCCATCCCAATTTCAGCTTTCTGATAGCTCATCTTTGTTTTGCGCTGATAGGCTTCCGATTCGTATTTCGATTGTTCCAGATCAATCTTCTGGTATTCCATGTCGAGACGGGCATTGCTGATATCCTCGCGCTGGCCGTTCAAATTAACTGCACTGTCGAGTACGATGTTTCGCAGGTCGGCATCCATTTTTTCCTTCTGCTGAATCACATCCTGCATCATGTTCACCAGTTGGCTTTCATCCAGTTTGGCAATATAGTCGCCTTTTTTAACGGTTTTGCCTTCAGAAATGATGTCGGCAATTTTATATTGGTAAACCCGCATTTCCTGGTTGCACAATACATCGGGCATGTTTATCTCGGTGTATTTTTCACCTTTGACCTCGCCTTTGCTGGTAATAATCACCTCCAGGTTCCCTTTTTTAACCTTATAGAATTTCCCGCTGTCGGGCTTTAGCAGAAAGGCGATGAAAACCGCCAGCCCGATAACGGCAGCAATGGCAGTGGCCAGGTAGGTTCGCTTTTTATTCAGCATGTTGGTTTATTTTTGAATAATTTTATCGTATTCGGCAGTCAGCGCCTGGCGTTTCACAAAATCGTAGAGGGTAAGCATGCGCAGTCGGAAATAATAGCTCCAGTAAGTTTGTACCGAATTGATGTATGCCTTTCGGGCCGATTCACGGTCGTTTCGTGCGATGTTGAGTTTAATCACATCGACTTTGCCGATCAGGAAACGCTGAAAAGTGACTTCATAGCCTTTCTGTGCAACGGTGTCGGCTTTTGCGGCATTTCTCACCTGTTCCGACTGAAGGTTAAATTCCATGACGGACTGGAAAATGTTTTGTTCAAAATCAATCCTCGCCTGTTTTACCTTGGCGTTGACCACTTCGCGGTTCGATTCGGCCATCATCAGTTTTCCTTTCCGCCGGCCCCAGTCAATAATCGGGATGTTCAGCCCAACCTGCAGCCGCTGGCTCTGGTCGGGCCGGTCGTAAACCAGGTTAAAATTCTGAGCCGATTGGTTTAAACCATAAACGGCATACAATGAAGTGTTTAAGCCCGATTCCGATTTTGCCCGCTGGACTTCCCGGTCTTGTTCCATCATTTGCTGGGCCTGATCGAGAATATCCGGATTGTTCTTTACCGACAGGTCGAGCGCTTCGTTGGCATCAATCTGCAAATCGGGAATTTTTGATGGTACCAGGCAGACGAGCTGAGTCCCTTTATCCAGCACCAGGTACGAATTGAGGCTCGACTGGGCTCGCTGAACTTCCAGCCGGGCATTGCTTAAAGCCTGTTTTGCATTTAGTTGACTAAGTTCGAGGGTCAGCAGTTCGTCCTGGGTAACCGTCCCGACCTGGAAGCGGCCTTTGCCAATTTTGTATAGTGTATCGGCATTCGCCAGGTTGTTTTGGGCAATCGTCAGTTGAATCTGTGCCCCCACCAGGTCAAAAAACATGTTGGTGCTTTTCATGGCCAGGTTTTCCTGCGACTGGATGAATATTTTTTTAGCCTTTTCAAAAATAACCGGTTCAATTTTCGATTCCCATTTCAAGGCATTAAACCCGTTCAGCGATTGCGAATAACCAATGCTGACGGGTGTGGCCTGATAAGACGTAATCGCGCCACTGCCAAGGTTTTTAACCATTCCCAGTTCCGAACTCAGGAACAAACTTCCCCCGGTCAGTCCGATTTTTTGGTTCAACTGGACCGACATGCCGGAATTGAAATAGTCACTCAGAACATATTTATATTCATTCGTTTCGCTGATGTAAACACGGTCTCTCGAATGATTGAAATCCAGCGGGGTGGCAGTCAGGTTCAGGCTCGGAAGCTTGTCGGCCTTGTAGTACCGGTTTTCCCAGTAACTTGACAGGTACATGTTTTGATACCTGAAGGCATCGAGCGATTTCTGAGCGGCAATCCTGACCACTTCATCCAGGCTCAGGGTATAGGTTTCCTGCTGTGCCAATACATTTTGAACAAATCCTGCCGAGAGAAACAGCAGAAGGACAACTAATCGTTTCATCATTTTAGGTTTTAGCCGAACTTGAAAGGTTGTTGTGCAACCGTTTCCGGTATGTTGTTTGGTCCGAATTTGGTTCATTGGAAATGGTTTTATGCCCGCAGCGATTCAACGGGATCTTTGTCGGCGGCATTTTTCGCGGGCATGTAACCAAACATGATCCCAACCAGGGCCGAAACGCCAAAGGCAATGAATATGCTGAAGAACGAAATGATGGTTTTAATATCGAACACGGCCGTGATAATCTTAGAAAGGATTATTCCCAGAAAAATACCGATAATTCCTCCTGAAATACTGATCAGGGTCGATTCGGCCAGGAACTGGGCCACGATGTCCTTCCGCGAAGCGCCAATCGCCTGCCGGGTGCCAATTTCGCGGATGCGCTCCATCACCGATGCCAGCATGATATTCATGATCCCGATTCCGCCCACGATGAGCGAGATACCGGCAATGGCGCCCAGCACAATGTTGAAAATCTTTTTGGTGCGCTGCTGCTGCTTGAGCAACAATTCAGGAATGGTAACCTCGAAATCGTACAAACCGGAGTGACGCCGCAGCAACATGCGCTTGACCACACCCGCCGTTGCCCCCAGTTGTTCGGTTTCGTGTACCTGAAGGATAATTTTGTCGAGTTGGTTCGTGTTGTTATTGTCAGCCGAAGAACTTCCCGTTGTTGTGGCCGACCGTCGGCGTGCATTCGCGCTTTCCACCTCGTCGGCCCTGACCAGCGCACGGTTTTTGAACCGCATCAAAATGGTTTGGGCCGGAACAAATATTTTGTTGTCGGTACTGCTGATGCCCATTTCGTCGGAAGCCGAAGCGGTAAAATCGCGACGTTCGACCACGCCGATAATCTTGAGCCAAATTTGCCCACATTTGATGTGTTTCCCAATTGGGTTTTCCTGGTTGAAAAATACGGTTTTTATGTTGTCGCCAATCACACAAACCGGCTGGCCTTCCTCCGACTGCAGCTGATTGAACACTTCGCCCGCCTGAAGCGAAATATTGAAGACTTTGAAATAGCTGGTAAAAACACCTTCGAGCACCACCGGCTTGCTTTTCCCGTCGATGATGGCCGAATAATTATACGAAATAACCGGGCTGAGCATGTTCACCGTTGGGACAATTTCCTGAATGGCTTTCAGGTCGTACAAAGTCAAGCCTTTTGAAAACTTTTTGGCCCCAGCCTTTTCCTGGTCGGTTGTTACGGTGTTTTCGCTGGCAGTTACCTGGGTTGGGGTAATGATGATGTTGTTGACACCCACCATTTTGATCTGTTCCAGGATTTCCTGCTCGGCCCCGTTCCCGATGGCCATCATGCTGATGACGGCAGCTACCCCGAAAATGATGCCCAGGGCTGTCAGTACCGATTTCAGTTTGTTGTCGATAATGGCCTCAAAACCAATAACAATATCGTGGAAATACTTTTTAAAAATCATGGGTTAAGTTTTAGTTTCCGGAGGAATTAGTTGGAAGGATTTGTCTGCCTGATCAGCTGAACGGCTCCGGTGACCGGGGTAGCTGGAGGATTTGCCCGCTGCATTTCGGCCCGTTCTTTTTCGGCCTGAATTTTTGCTTTTTCCTTTTCCTTCTGTATCTCCTGATATATTTCGAGCCCAACCGGCTTCATTTCTTCAGCATTGGCCGGTTCGTTCAGCCACACCACGTCGCCTTCCTTCAGGCCTTTTTTGACCAGCACATAGTTTTCGTTTTCGTCGCCCAGCCAAACCACTTGTTTCACCGGATTTTCGCTGCCGAGAAAAACATATTTCATGCTATCGTTTTCGAAGACTGCATCAGTGGGCAACATGAGCGTATCGGCAAACGAACCGACTTCAATGGTGTTAATGGTTGTCATGGCCGGTTTCAGTTCCTTGTCTTTCCCGAATATTTTAATTTTCACTTCAAAAACCTTGGCATCGCTGTTTGGCATGGCCTGCCCGACATTGGCCACCGAAATGACCTGACCGTCAAGATGTTTGTCAGGAAACGCATCGATCCCGATCCGAACTTTCTGGCCCGCCTTCACTTTCGAAATATCAATTTCGTTGATGTAGGTCCGCGAAATCAGGTTCGACATGTCGGGGATTGTGGCAATAATTGTATTGTAAGGCCCAACTTTAGTCCCGGTCTTTACGATTTCGCCCCAGGGATATTTGTAATATGTCAGGATACCGGCTTTGGGCGACTTAATTATCAGCGAATTAAACAGTTTTTGAAGTTCAACCGAGCGGTCCAAAACCTGGCGGTAATTGATGTATTTCCGGTCAACCTTGTTTTCCTCCTGTTTTTTTTTCAGGATATAGGCATTTTTTTCCTGCCCCAGTTTCCGGGTGGCTTTGTCAAGATCCATGGCTGCTTTTTTCTGGATCGAGGGCGACTCGTAAACCGACTCATCCATCACGATTTTTTTTTCGGTTACATCAAGGCGGGCATTTACGATCACATCGCGCTGGTTGCTCAGGTTCAGGTTCGAGTCAATTTTGCTGTCCTCGTATTCCGAAAGTGTTTTGTCGATGTCGTCCTGTGCCAGTTTTATCTGTTCCTCCACCGCTTTGTGGTCGAGTGTTGCCACGTAATCGCCCGAGTCAACCGGCGTTCCTTCATCGATTAGCTGGGTAATGGCCAGCTCCCAGATGCGCAGGTTGCGGTCTTTCAACTTTTCGGGAATTTCGATGTTTTCCGATTTCTCTGATTCAAGCTGGCCGGAAGAGAAGACCAGCGCCGAAAATGGGCCTCGGGTCACTTTGCCTGTAATCCGGTTCTGGGTTGAACCGCCTTTCCGGAAGTACAAAAACAGAATGATTATAAGGATAGCCGGAATAGCTATCAGGAGAAGCTTTTTTTTGCTCATGGTTCAGGTTAAATGTAAGTTAATTAAAGCGTTGCACAAAAATATTTGTGCCATGTGTTGTTTTTGGGTTAATCCCCTGACTTCAATTAGAAGGGAAAAACACACAAAAAGGATTAAATCTCATCAACAATTATGCCGAATAGGTAATGTTTCCGGCGGTTCTGTTACACTTTCTTGTCTAATTGTGAACAATTTCAGATTTTTTAGCAGATAAAATAAAACCATGTAACGAAGATTCCGTTATATATGCAGTGATTTCACCGAAAACAAAGTACGAATAAATAACGAAGCCATGCGGATAATCGTATTGATCATTGCGTTGATTGCTGTTTCGAAACTATCGGCACAACTGCCTTTACCGAAAACCACGATCACCGGTATCGTCGTAGCGGCCGATTCGCTTCCTGTTCCGGGTGTCGCAGTCATAAACATTCACACAGGCAAAACGGTCAGGACAAATGCAGCCGGTTTTTTTCGGGCCGAAATTACCGGAAACGATTCGCTTTTGGTTTACCACATTTCCTACCAGAAGCTTTACATCAATAAAAACGACAATGGCAAGCTGATTGTTCTTGAGCCTGAAATTCAGGAAATTAAACAGGTTGATGTGGTCGATAAACAGAAACAGGAACTACGAAACCTGGATGAAACGATGAACGACATCAATCGCCTGGCTCCATTGGAAAAACTTTCGGGTTACGAACGTCATTCTGCCCAGGAATATTTTATCCTTGAAAATGGCTCCCAAACCAGAGGTTTTAGTCCTTTTTTCGGGCCAACAATTCATATTCCACTCGAAAAAGTTACCGAACGGATTGGGAAGACTGACGTCCAAAAAGACCAAAAAGGTCAGGCTTCCAATTACAAATTATCAAAAAAGAAGAAGAAGGCCGACAAGATAAATACTTCGGCGCCAGATGATAACAAACCACTAAAACCAATTAATTAAGTATTTTGATTTAAATACCAAATCTATGAAAAGACTGATGATCTCCGGCGCACTGTCTTTATACAGCATATTTAGCTGGGCACAGCAACCAATCAGCGTTGAAATAGCAGAAAAAAACATGTCGAAAGGCCAGCAAATGGCCGTTACGGTTTTAGTCCCTGAAGCGAAAACGAAACAAGTTATCCCGGTTTGGGAAAAGTATGTCAACAACCGCAGCATTGGTGAGCGGATGGACAATCTGGCCAAACAGGTTGGTAATCTTTTCAGGAGTGAAGAAAAAAAAGTTAAACGGGATCCGCTCAAAGTTCTGAAAAAAGGTGATGAGTGGTGTGTCAGGGCCATTCAGGAACCCAACATTACCAGCCATCCGATTGATGTGTACGCAAAAGTTGCCGAGTTGCCTGAAGGGTGCAGGTTGAGTGCATTTTTTCAATACACCGACTCCGTTTTCATCACAAAATCGAACATTGATCAGGAACGGTTGGAGAGCTTGAAACTGTATATGCACGATTTTGGGGTTGAGGCCTATAAAAGCGTTGTTGATGATCAGTTACGAGAGGCCAGAAAGGAACTTGCCAAGCAGGAAAAGATTGCCAAAAAAATTGAATCATCGACCAGAAAGGCTGAGAAAGACATTTCCGGATACGAATCGGACATTCAGAAATACCAGGCTTTTATACCTGGAATTCAGGATGATATAAAACGTGTGAACGATATTATTGAAACCAAAAAGCCTGCATTTAGCAAACTCACCAAAAACAGTCCGGACTACGACACGGCCAAAAGTGAAATAAAAGATTTTGAAGGAGACAACTCAAAAAATTTCAAAAAAATCAGGTCGCTGAACCGAAAAATCAAATCGCGGGAAATGGATATCAAATCGGCAAGGATGAAGATTTCCAGGAATGAACAAAAAGTTGACGAGCAGCAAAAGGTAATTGCCGAAAAGGAACTGTCTGTAAATCAACTGC
>JBBIHV010000002.1:62491-69379 GCA_037446835.1 Sunxiuqinia sp.
AATAAAAGGCATTTGAATGAACTCAGTAAACTAAATTAAACTCCTTGTTACCAGTTTGTTACTTTCCAAAAAAAACCCTTGTAATCATTGACTACAAGGGTTTTGCTGCTTTGAACAAGTACCCGGAGTGGGAATCGAACCCACACAACATTGCTGTTACTGGATTTTGAGTCCAGCGCGTCTACCAATTCCGCCATCCGGGCGTCTGCGTAAACAGGCTGCAAAAATAATGGAAAATTCCTATGCACAAAAGAATTCAGGCAAAATTTAAATTTTGAAAGATCCTCCTTTAATTCAGGCGATGAAAATCATTTTCTTTTCACCACATAAATGTATAATCACCTGTTATTCTGAGTTATAGGTACATTTCAAGTTTTGGTTGATGAAAAAATATTCCTTCAGAAATTTGTATGACTATTTGGTAAAAAGGAAACCTCCGGGCAATAAAAACGAAATGCAAAATCGAATACGGTAACATTCTAAACTTTTGCCAGCATCTTTTTGAAGGCGGTGACCATTCCTTTTTCGATGGCCGGATATTCGGCGATGTCTTTCCCAATGTAAACGAACATGAGGGCTATTTGGACGTTTTTATCAGCTATTTCAAGGTAAAACCCTGCTTTGTTCAGCCGGTAGGCTTCGCGCATCCTTCTTTTCAACAAATTCCGCTTCACGGCACTTTTAAAATTCCGCTTCGATACTGTGAATGCAGCCTGTACCGGCCCGGGTTGTGGCAATACTGTTTTCAGGAAAACTACCTTAAGCGGATAGGCCAGAAAAGATTCGCCGGAGGCAAACAATTCCCCGATAATTTTTTGGCTGCAAAGCCGCTCTTCCTTATGAAACGTGAATTCCTGCATTGACTTTTGGCCTGAAATATTGAATTTGGTTTTTAATTCCCCTGTTTGCGGAAAATTCAGGAGGCTTCTAAAAATACAACAAAAAAGGGGAAAATAGTTTTCCCCCTTCTTGCCGTATTGCTTTTATTGTGGTTATTGTCCTTTGTTGTGTTTTTTAATGTATTGTTCCAGGGCCATTGTCATTGAAGGGGCTTCGGCGGTAGGAGCTTCAATGTCGAGCCTCAGGCCTGCATCGCGGACTGCTTTGGCCGTGGTCGATCCAAAACAGGCGATCCGGGTTTCGTCCTGGGCAAAGTTTGGAAAATTCTGAAGCAGAGACTGAATTCCTGAAGGGCTGAAGAATACCAGAATATCGTAATTTACTTCTTTCAGGTCGGATAAATCGCTGCTTACCGTGTTGTAGATGATGGCCTTGGTGTAATTGTACCCGGCTTTATCGAGCAACAGCAAAATTTCGGGCTGATTGACCTGCGACACCGGCAAAAGGAATTTTTCCTCTTTATGCTTTTTCATCACGTCAATCAAATCCGAGAATTTACCGGCGCCGTAAAAGATTTTGCGTTTCCGGTAAACAATGTATTTCTGAAGGTAAAATGCAGTGGCTTCAGAAATACAGAAGTATTTCATCGTGTCGGGAATGGTCAGGCGGAGGTCGGTGCTGATCCTGAAAAAATGGTCGATGGCCGTGCGGCTGGTAAAAATAACAGCCGAATGCTCCAGAATTTGCACTCTGGTTTGCCTGAACTCTTTGGCAGAAACCCCTTCAACCTGTATGAAGGGACGGAAATCAACCTGAACGTTATTTTTCTCGGCCAGATCAAAATAGGGCGACTTGGCGGTTTCAGGCTGGGGCTGCGAAACTAAAATTTTCTTGATCTTCAAGGTAAATACTTTTAAATTTTATACTTCGTCACTTAAACCAACAATAGATTGTAGATCAGAATTAACGGTAAAATTTCAAGGGTACAAAGGTATAAAATCAAATAAGAAATTGAAAAATGTTTTTTAAGGAATATTTTACTTCCCCTGATCAGTGAAAAGAAATAAAAAACCACTACAATAAATAATCCGGCAAATAACAATGGATCAATCTGACCCAGCGGCACAAAAGCAATGATGGCCGTAATTGGGAGCAGGAATATTCCAAGCGCGCGGTTGTAAGTTTTTATGCTGAACAGGTATTCCTGAACTTCCTGACGGCTTTCTGTCAGGACCCCAATCAGGAAATAAACCATTCGTTTGGCCGTAAAATAAGCGATTACGATTCCCAGGCAAGTCAGGTAAATGTAGAATGACTGTTTCAACCCGAAATTGATTTTGAAGTCGCTGATAAACTGGTAACTGAACAAAGCAAAAATAAGGTTGAAAATTACGTCCAGCCTGAACGAAGCGTGGAACAAGTTAAAATAGCGTTCGCGAAAAAGCCGCGTGAAGGTTGAATAGTTTGTGGCCGATTGAAAAACCTGGCTTAGGTATTTGTTGAAAACCAAGCGAACAGTAGCAAACAGGATGAAGGAAAAAACGATCACGCCAACCAGCCAGTCGGGATTGCTGCGGAGCAATTTTTTCCCCGGAAAAACAACTTCAACGCCTTTTAAAACGGTGTGAAGCGAATCGTAAGGCAGCGGCCGGATCAGGTCTCTCTGGTAATCAAATTTGGGCACAAAGCCAGTCCTGAATTGCGACCATTCGGGCCTGTACCCAAACGTGATCACACTGTCGGGGGCAATGTAATGAACACTTAATGAATCATTAAACGAAGGATCGAGCAGGCTGAGTGGTTTCGGGGCAGAGTCGGCCTGAAGCGTCAGGGTTCCCAAATTAGCCGGGTTCAGATTCAGGTGTTGGTTTGTTGTGTCTGATTTGATCTGATTCGATTGCATACCGCCTGCCAATTGTATAAGTTTGTGGCCGCAAAAGTAGTGATTTATAGCTTTTATTGACGCGTTGAAAAATGCAATTTCATTAAAATTTATTCCAGATGGCCGCAATTCAATTCAAAATCTACCAGGCGCCGCTTCAGGGTTTCACCGATTTTACCTTCCGGAGAAGCCTTTCCGAAACATTTGGCGGAGTCGATAAATATTTCATTCCTTATCTTTCATACGGGAAAGGACGGGAAATTAAAAAGTCGCAGATCCGCGAGGTTTTTCCTGAAAACAATGCCGGAATGCCGGTGGTGCCGCAGGTTTTATTTTCAGACCGGGCCGAACTGTTTGATTTGATTGGCATTTTGCTCGATTACGGTTATCGCGAAATAAACCTGAACCTGGGCTGCCCGTATCCGATGGCTACTAATAAAGGCCGTGGTGCCGCGTGGCTCGAAATGCCGGGCGCCCTGAACGAAGTGCTTCAACAACTTTTTGACAAAGGTTTTCAGGCAAAATTTTCAGTAAAAATGCGTGCCGGAATGACGAATGATCAGGACTTCCGGGCAATTCTCGATGTTTTGAACCTTTTTCCGCTGGGAGAAATTATTTTTCATCCGCGCACAGCCAGCCAAATGTACGATGGGCGGGCCAATCCGCAGCTTTTCGCCGAAGCAGTTCAGGCTATAAAACTTCCGTTAACTTACAACGGCGATATTTTCTCAGGAACCGACCTTCAGGAGCTGAAAACTCTTTTGCCTGAACAAAATAGCTGGATGATCGGGCGTGGTTTGCTGGTAAATCCGGCGCTGGCGCTGCAATTGAAAGGTGAAGTTTTGGAGGCAAAACAATTACGGATAAAAATGAGGGAATTTCACGACCGGCTGCTTGATGCCTATTCGTCAAGGTTGGAAGGGAATGGCCATATTCTGATGAAAATGAACCAGTTCTGGACCTACTTCAGCGAGTCGTTCGAAAATCCGCACAAAGCAATGAAACTGGTAAAAAAATCAAGCAATTTGCTGAAATACAATGCCGCGGTAACGGAGATTTTCAGGAATTTCTAAGTACGGATTGCCGATTACGGCTTTCGGGTTGGATGCCCAAATACTGGCCACTGATTACTTTTTCAGGAACAGTTTTCCTGTTCGTATATTTCCAGAACGGTCATTAATTGTTCCAGTTCTTCGGCATTCCGGGTTTCTTCACCGGTCTCAATAATTTCTAAAAACCTTTTCAACGCTTCCCGGTAATCATCCTCTGTAAAAAGTGTTTCTTTCATCCGTTCTTCAATTTGTTCCTGTATTGGTAAATTGCAGGGTTGCCCACGACCGGATGAATGGCTTTTTTAACTTGAATTTGGAATTTTAAACTTGGAATTCATTAATGCGCATCCAGCCAGTTGTCGCCTGCGTTCATTTCAACAGTGAGGGGCACGCCAATGTTTACCGCATGTTCCATTTCATGTTTTACAATAGTTTTCATTTGCTCCAGCTCGGGTTTCCAGACGTCAAAATTCAACTCGTCGTGCACCTGAAGGATCATTTTCGAGCGCAGTTTCTGCGCGTTCATTGTCCTCCAGATGTTTACCATCGCGATTTTAATCACATCGGCAGCCGAACCCTGGATGGGCGCGTTGATGGCATTTCGTTCGGCAACTCCGCGAACCACCGCATTGGCCGAATTAATGTCGCTCAGGTAGCGTTTCCGGCCCATAATGGTTTCAACGAAACCTTTGCTGCGTGCATTTTCGATGCTCTGGTCCATGTACTTTTTGATGTCCGGAAAATTCTCAAAATAACCGTCGATCAGTGCTTTGGCTTCAGTACGCGGAATGTTGAGCCTGGCCGATAAACCGAAAGCCGAAATGCCGTAAATAATGCCGAAGTTGGCGGTTTTGGCCTTCCGGCGCATATCTGAAGTGACTTCGGTGAGCGGTATTTTGTAGATTTTGGAAGCGGTGATGGCGTGAATATCCTGGTTGTTGCGGAAAGCCTCAATCATCTGGTTGTCCTGGCTCAGCGCGGCCATGATGCGCAGCTCAATTTGCGAGTAGTCGGCCGAAAGGAAAGTATGCTGATCGTCGGACGGGATAAACGCTTTGCGAAGTTCGCGGCCATTTTCGTCGCGGATTGGGATGTTTTGCAGGTTCGGGTTGGTCGAACTCAGTCGCCCGGTGGCAGCAATCGCCTGATTGTATGAAGTATGCAGTTTTTTGGTCTTTGGATTAATCAGCAAAGGCAACGCTTCGACATAGGTGGAGAGCAATTTTTTCAAACCCCGGTAATCCAAAATTTTGGCAATAATCGGGTGTTTATCCTGAAGTTTTTCGAGCGTTTCTTCGGCAGTTGAATATTGTTTGGTTTTGGTCATTTTGGCGTTCGGATCGATTTTCAGCTTTTCAAACAAAATGACTCCAAGCTGTTTGGGCGACGAAACATTAAAGTTCTCGCCGGCCAATTCAATAATTTCCTTTTCAATATCAACAATCTGTTTACTTAAAACCCCGGCGTAAATCTTTAATTCCGAAGTATTTAAATTTACTCCGGCAAGTTCCATGTCGGCCAGCACATAAATCAGCGGCATTTCAATTTCGTCGAAAAGTTTCCGGGTCCCGCTGGCATCGAGATCCTTCTCGACCGCGTATTTCAATTGCAAGGTCAGGTCGGCATCTTCACACGAATAATCGCGCAGTTGTTCAGGTGGGGCATCTCGCATGGTTTTCTGGAACAATCCTTTGCCTCCAATCAGGGTATCGGTTGTAATTTTCCTGAAATTCAGGTATTGTTCGCACAAATAGTCGAGGTTGTGCCGCATTTCGGGCTGAATCAGGTAATGCGCTATCATGGTGTCGAACAGCGGACCTCGGATTTCGAGCCCGTAATTTTTCAGGATCGACAGGTCGTATTTGATATTCTGGCCAATTTTCAGGATTTTTTCGTCGCCAAAAACCAGGCGGAATTCCTGCACAATTTCGGTCGCTTTGTGGCGATCGGCGGGCAAAGTCACGCAATACGCCTCGTGGCTCCGAAAAGCAAACGACATGCAGACCAGTTCGGCAGTCATCGTGTCCAACCCGGTGGTTTCAGTATCGAAGCAAAACTCTTTTTGAACCGAAAGTTCGGCGCGCAGACTGGCGCGTTGCTCTGCCGTTTCAATCAGGTAATATTGGTGCGGAATGGTGTCGATCGATTCCAGGTTTTTGGCTTCAACCGGCTTCACCTCAGGAACCGGGGCCGAAAAACCGAACAGCGTTCCTTGTTCAAACTGCGTGTCAGAAGCGGGTTTCGTCTTTTCTTCCTGTTTACGGATCAGTTGGCGGAATTCAAGTTCAGTAAAAATCTCGTTTAATTTCTGAACATTGGGTTCCTCCATCACCAGCTTTTCTTCGTCAAAATCGACCGGCACATCCAGGATAATTTCGGCCAGTTTGCGCGACATGCGAACCTGCTGCTCATATTCCACAAGGTTTTCCTTGAGTTTTCCTTTCTGCGATTCGATGTTTTGGTAGAGTCCGTCAACCGATTTAAATTCCGAAATCAGTTTCATGGCTGTTTTGGGGCCAACCCCCGGACAGCCCGGAATGTTGTCGGCCGTATCGCCCATCAGCCCCAGTACATCAATCACCTGCCACGGTTCGTCAATCATGAAGTTTTCCTGAACTTCAGGAATTCCCCAGATTTCGGGCGCCTCGCCACCACGCGAAGGTTTGTACATGAAAATGTTGCCGGAAACCAGTTGCGCGTAATCTTTGTCGGGTGTCATCATGTAAGTGGTGTAGCCCATTGTTTCAGCTTTCTTGGCCAGGGTTCCGATCACGTCGTCGGCTTCGAAGCCCGCCTTTTCGAGTATTGGAATGTGGTACGCTTCAATGATTTTCCGGATGTACGGAATCGATTTTTGCAAGTCTTCAGGCATCACTTCGCGGTTGGCCTTGTAAGCCTCAAACATTTCGTGACGGAATGTGGGTACATTCAAATCGAAAACCACCGCGATGTGTGTGGGTTTTTGCTCTTTCAGCAATTGTTCCAGAATATTTACGAATCCCAGCATGGCCGAGGTATTCAGTCCCTTGGAGTTGAAGCGCGGGTTTTTGATGAAGGCGAAATACGAACGGTAAATCAGCGCGTAGGCGTCGAGCAGAAAAAGTCGTTTATCGG
>JBBIHV010000002.1:69479-72641 GCA_037446835.1 Sunxiuqinia sp.
GCAAACCATTCGGCAAACGAGTTGCTGGTTTCATATAAACGAACGCTGAAAAGTTCAAGATGTTCAGGCAAAAAGGGTTTCACTTTTTCGGCGATGTAAACCACCATGTTTTCGGTAGTGGGCTGGAATGGAACGACCTGGTGGCGTTCGTACATTTGGCCCAGTTCGCTCAGTTTGTCGGTTGGCGCTTTTTCGTTGATCATGAGCGAATGGTCTAAAAGGCTGACAATCTGTTGCTGTACAATTTTCTTGAGGATGCTGAAATCGATCACCATGCCATCTTTCGGACTTTCGGAATCCTGCAGCGGCTCGCCTGCAACGGTAATTTGTAATTTGTACGAATGGCCGTGAATGTTGCGGCAGAGCCCGTCGTAGTTGAGCAGTGCGTGCGACATCTCGAAGCTGAATTGTTTGGTTACCCTGATTTTTGCCATAAGAAATATTTTCTGAAGGTCGAAATTAGGAAAGTTGCAGCAATAAATGATCATTCTTACTTGATGATCTTCTTTAAATATGTTGGCAATGATAGCTTAGTTTTGTAGTTTTGAATGAAAATTAGGATGATATGGAAACGATTACATTAAAAATCAATACGCGCAACAACAAAGGAAAGTACCTTTTAGGTTTGATAAAGGAAATGGCCAAAGACGGCACATTTGTTGAAATTGAGTCCAATATTCTGGATGAGATTAAAACGGGACTGGAACAAGTAAAAAAAATGAAGACAGGCGAGTTGCCTCAAAAAAGTGTAAAACAGATGTTGCATGGCAAATAGAGTAATACCAACTCCTTTATTTGAAATCAAGTTCAAACGTTTTTCCAAAAAATTTCCTTCTCTGGAAGTTGAAATCCAGGACCTGGAAGAGGATCTGATTCAAAATCCGAAATTAGGTATCTCGCTTGGCTCAAATTTATACAAAGTTCGTCTGGCTGCAAAAGATAAAGGGAAGGGGAAGAGCGGAGGGTTCCGGATTATAACTTATTTGATATTTGAAACTGATGAATCAACAGAGATTTATTTGATTACCCTGTTTGATAAGTCAGAAGAAAGTAGCATTAATAAGTCAGACTTAGTCAAAATAGTCAGGCATCTGTTTTCGAAATAAAAAATCCGGTCTTTTTTGAAAACCGGATTCTTTTTAAGTGGAGATTCTTATTCGCAGGTGCAGCGCTGCAAACAGTCAACAATCTGGCTCAGAATGTCGTGTTTTAAATAGTACGAAGTGTTTTTACCCTCGCGACGCGAACAAAGTACACCTTTATCTTTCAGTATTCCCAAATGATGTGATGTGGTCGATTGTTCAATTCCAAGTAGTTCGTGGATCTCGGTAACAGTGAGTCTTTTCCCGCCTTCCAAATGTTTCAGTATGGCAATGCGCATGGGGTGCGCAATGGCTTTCAGCATACTGGCTGCCATTTCTAACCGGTCGGCGTCTATTTCCTGAATATTAATCATGATACGAATTTTAACAGATGCAAATATATCAATATTTAGTTTTTTTTGATATTTACTTTTTCTGATTCCAGGCTTTTGTTGTTTTTAAATTAATGTGAATACCATTCTTAATTCCCCGGAAATCCAAAACCAATCAAATGATTGGAGTCTTCCGTAAAAAGTAAATTTATTTTATAATTTTGGGACACTCAAAAAAAGCCTTGATGACCTCTTTGGATATCATAAAATCGCCCATTCAGGAAGAACTTAAAAGTTTTGAAAGTTACTTCAGGGAAGCCATCAAAAGCGATATTCCACTGCTTCAGATAATTATCCGCTATATTTTACGGAAGAAGGGAAAGCAGATGCGCCCGATGTTCGTATTTCTTTCGGCCAAAATCTGTGGCGAATTCAACGAGACAACCCATCTGGCGGCCTCTTCCATCGAATTGCTGCACACCGCCACCTTGCTGCACGACGACGTGGTGGACGAGTCGTACGAGCGTCGTGGAAGTTTCTCCATCAATGCCCTCTGGAAAAATAAAATTGCCGTTTTGGTTGGTGACTTTATCCTGGCACGTGGGTTCCTGAACACGCTCGACCGCAGGGAGTACCGGTTTCTGCACCTGATTTCGCGCGCAGTGAAAGACATGAGCGAAGGCGAAATCCTGCAAATGCGGAAAAGCCGTAAACTCGACATCGACAATGAAACCTATTTCGAAATTATCCGGAAGAAAACTGCCTCGCTGATTGCCACCAGCATGGCCATTGGGGCCGCCTCGGTTACCAAAGACGACGAAGTGGTTGAAAAAATGTTCCGGATTGGGCTCGATGTGGGGATTGCTTTCCAGATTAAAGACGATATTTTCGATTACCAAAGCAAGGGATTGCTGGGAAAACCCACGGGAAACGACATCAAGGAGAAAAAAATTACCCTGCCTCTTTTGTACATCCTGAATAATTGCGAGTCGGGCGAGCGGAGCCGTATTTTAAGCCTGATTAAGCGGAAAAATAAGAACCAGGCCAAGGTAAAAGAACTGGTCGATTTGGTGGTGAGCCGTGGTGGACTGGAATACGCGGCCCGGCAAATGAATGAATTCCGCGAAAAAGCGATTACCGGAATCCTGGAATTTCCGGAAAGTGAATCGCGTACCGCGCTGATTGAATTGGTGAACTACACCACCACGAGAATAAAGTAAACAGGAAAAGTCATCAGGAAATCTCAATTATTTCCTTTTATAAAGCAAAACTCCAACCCTTTCTATGTGTTCGGTCAGCTTAGTTTCCTGAATGCGTTCGAAAATGACCAAATCAAACTGGTAGGGCAAAAATAGCTCGTCGAGTTCGGCCGAAAGTTTAAGTAAATTATTCACGGTCAAATGGGGTCCTTTGATTGCAAGATCGATATCAGAACCTACATTGAAATTTCCTTTCGCGCGCGAACCAAAAAGGATAACTTCCTGAATACTTTCGTTTGATTCAAAAATTTTCAGCAGGGCTGCAAGGTCTTCTGTTGGAATTCCGTACGGGTTCATAATAGGCTAACTAAAGAGTGTCTTCCCCTCAGAATCAGACTGTTTAAGCAACACTTCTTTTAAGTCATTCAGGAGAGAAACATACTCCTGCCGAATTTCATTGGAAATTTCTTCGGCGGTAAGCGAATCGTAGGTGTGGCTGGTGAGGTTTCGGCTTTTATGCATTTTGACCCATGCTTTCCCATTTAAAAT
>JBBIHV010000003.1:0-13476 GCA_037446835.1 Sunxiuqinia sp.
TGCGAACAATAGCAAAATGCTATGTTAGAATTTTAAAATATGTTATAAATCTTCGTATTGTCTATTTTTATTCTTCGTCATTTTTATTATCCAAATATCCTATTTTATTTTGGTGTTTTGAATTTTGTTTTTTGTCGATATGCAGTTCAGCCAGGGATTGATTGATCAATTCAATTTGCAACCGGGTATCTTCGTTAATGTCATTGTAATCGGTAAAAACTTCTTCGATATAGGCTTTTAGTTGTTTCATCTCTGCTTGTAGTTCTGCCAACCCAGGATTGGGATTTGAAACCAGCGATTGCCGCATTTTAACAAAAATGCGCATAATACTTCTGTTGATTTCGATAGCGGTTTTTGAATTCAACACGCTGCAAAGCATTGCTACGCCAAGCTCTGAGAAAGCAAAAGGAGGATATTTAATATTGTATCCTCTTGTTTTGTTCAAGGTCGCAATTTGCGTCCTTGAAAGTATTTCAATTTCATCCTTTGTCAATTGAAACATAAAATCGGTTCCTTCAAATCGTTCCATATTACGACGCACGGCCTCTTTGAGCCTTTTTGTTTCAGTGCCGTATAGTTTCTGCCAGATCGAAATCCAGCATTACCCGCTGGCCGCGGGTCTCGTATATTTTATTTTGAATCAGTTGTAAATCCATCAGTCATGGTTGTTTATTCCATATTCGCTGTTTGGCTCGCTGGCCATTTGATGTTGTGAAATTGCTAACTCATACAGATATTCTGGTGCAAAATCGGCACCGTTTTCCCATTCAATGGTATTGAAGGCAATGGAAAATTTCATGAATTTGCTCTTGTCTTTTAAGGATTGAAAGACAGTTCCGTTCAGTTCATTTTCTAAGTCCACGGTTGTTTCAGTTCCATCGTTGAACGTCAATGATAATTTATAATCACTGATATACCTGGCTTGTGTTATTTCTAAAAACATGATATCTCAGGCATTGTACAGATAATTAATCTTCTTTTTTGGTACAGGTTAGCTTTATAGTTACCAAAGGCAAATATAGTATTGTTTTACAGCGAACTCAACAATGAAATGAAACCAAGATTGAAAATATCTACCATGTCATAAAAATAACATTTTTAGGACGATTTGTAACGACAACTTAACCGGGACCTATTCAAACTTTGATTATTTTTACAAGGCGTGAAACTAACTTAAATATTAACATCAGGCTTAAAATTTGTCCCATGAAATCATTAACACATTTTACTTCCAGGATAGCTTTCTTTCTTTTTATTTTCCTGATTTCTTCACCAGCCTTTTCACAAAAAGAATCGGTTCGCTACTTCGGCCCAAACGGTAAACTAACCGATCAGGAACATGCCATCAAAATTCTAAACATCAAAACAAAATCGCTGAAAAAGACCTCCATCCAAACGCTGATCCTTAAAGACGCCAGTTGGGATAAGATAACCACCGATCAATATAAGCTGGTCAACGATTCAACATACCTGATCAGTGAAAACAGCGCTGATTTTACCGGTAAAATTATCCGCAGGTTTGCCCTTCAACCCAATCAACTGTATCGTTTCAAAGATCTTATAAAAGGTAAAGTTGTACGGAAAGGCACGGCGAAATCTATCATGCCGCTGTTGTTTCAAGGTGAAGTAACCGAGTATTACAAAAACGGAAATGTAAAATCGGTTTCCCAATACAATAAAAACGAGCTGGTGTCAAATAAAAACTGGGACAGTAACGGGGACAAATACATCGATAATATTTTCTATTCGGTTGATGTTGACCCTACTTTTCAGCCCGGGGCCAAAATCATTGACCAGCGGCTGATGAACGCTTTTAAAACTTCAGGAATTGATATTACATCCATTTCAGGCTCTTTGGTTGTAGGCTTTGTTGTGATGGAGGATGGAACCATCGACGGGGTGAAAATCCTGAAAGGCCTGGGGCCAAACATTAATAATGTGGTTGCTGATACCTTTGTCAATCTGAAAGGTGCATGGAACCCGGCCAAACTGAATAACCAGTCAGTCCGTTACTTCCAGGTTTTCCCAATTAATTTTATTTACAAATCGCAATCGTTAGACTATGCCGAACTGAAAGGCAACACGTTGCACTGGGGCGCCTATTAACCTTAAGAAAAAGCCTGGATGAAAGTACATAAGTGACAAAGCAAAAGCAGGCTCAGGAACTCAGGAACTCATGAACTATGTAACTTCCTGCCATCGAACTGTTGTTAAAGCATAATCCTCAAATACCGGTTGTATGCCTCGTCCCAATCGAGTTCGGATGAAGGGAAAAACTCAACCAAATCAAACGAATTGGCAACAATCTGACGAATTTCGTTCAACGACTGCACATAACCGAGCGCTTTGGCCTGGATCATGATGTTCCCGACGGCTGTCGCTTCGGTCGGCCCGGCAATAACTTTCAGCCCGGTTGCATCGGCCGTAAGCTGGTTCAGAAAATGGTTGTTCGAGCCGCCCCCGATAATATGAATGACTTCGATCGGCTGATCAGAAACTTCGCGGATTTGCTCCAGCGTGTAGCGGTATTTTAGGGCGAGGCTGTCGTATATACAACGGATAGTTTCACCATGCGATTGAGGCGTCCCCTGAGCCGTTTGATAACAGAAATCGCGCACGGCCTGCGTCATGTCCCTTGGGTTCAGGAACATGGGGTCGTCGGGATTGATCAGAAATTTGAAAGGCCCGGAATCACGCGCCAGTTCAACCATTTTGGGCCAGGAATAGGCCGTTCCCTCGGTTTCCCAGATGCGCTGCACTTCCTGGATCAGCCACATGCCCATGATGTTTTTCAGGAAACGGGTTGTGCCTTCGGCCCCACCTTCGTTGGTGAAATTCAGTTGATGGGTCTGTTCCGAAATAATTGGGCGCTCACATTCAAGGCCCATAATCGACCAGGTGCCGGAGCTGAGGTAAACAAAATTCTTCTTTGTGCAGGGTACCGAAACAATTGCAGAACCCGTATCGTGTCCGGCAACCGCAATCACAGGAACGGTTTTGCTTCCGGTTTCCTTCGCCACATCGTTGTGAATATTTCCCAATACAGTTCCCGGAAGAATGACTTCCTGAAGGATATGCGCCGGAATTCCTGCCCTTTCGATCAGTTCGAAATTCCAACTACAGGTTCCGGGAACCAACATCTGACTGGTACTGGCAATCGAAAATTCGCTCTTTTTTATCCCGGTGAACAAATAATTGAGGGCATCGGGCATGAAAAGGATCGAGTCGGTGATTTCGAGCAGCGACGACTGGTCTTTCACCATCGAAAACAACTGGAACAAACTGTTGAATTGCATGAACTGGATTCCGGTTTGGGCATATACGTCCTTCTGCGGAATAATCTGGAACAAGTCTTCCATCGAGGTATTGGTACGCGGATCGCGGTAGGCAAAAGGAAGGGAAAGGATCAGCCCTTCGCGGTTCAGGTGGACAAAATCGACGCCCCAGGTGTCGATCCCAATCGATTCGGGTTGAATTTCATGTTCACGGATACATTTTTTTAATCCGGTTTTCAATTCATTAAACAAGCTGAAAATATTCCAGAAATAATGCCCGTTGATTAACTGCATTTGATTCACAAAACGATGAATTTCAGTCAGCTCAAGTTGATCGTCTTTCAGTGTGCCCAGCATGGCACGCCCGCTCGACGCACCCAGATCGAAGGCCAGGAAATATTTTCTGTTCATAGTCGGTGTCGTTTTAGTTCATTTAAAACAAAGAAAGCATGGAATTGTGAAGAACGTATCCTGTGCAATCCTGAAAAGAATGCCTGACCTGGGAAAGGCAGAAGCCGGAAGTCGGAAGTTCACTTTTCCTTTTTTCCTTTTCTTTTTTCTTTTTTCTTTTTTTACAGCTCCACCAGCCGGTTTTTGATGGCATAAACCACCAGTTGCGCGGTGTTTTTGCTTTCGCTTTTTTCGAGGATATTGGCGCGGTGCTTATCGACTGTGCGCTTGCTGATGAAAAGTTTTTCGGCAATTTCCTGGTTCGACAAACCCTGGCAGATCAGGATCAGGATTTCCATTTCGCGCTCCGACAGTTCGGTATGAAACTCTTTGCTTTTTGTTGAAGATTTCAGGCTGTTCACTAGGTTTTGAAGCAGTTCGGACGAAAAGAACGAACCTCCGTCGTAAATCACATCCAGTGCTGTTTTCACTTCCTTGATGTCGGAGTTTTTCAACACAAAACCTTTCACACCGGCATTCACCATCTTGTAGTAATAATCTTCCTCGCCATACATCGACAGGGTGATAATTTTCAGGTCGGGATACTTTTCGTGGGCAATGGTGGCTGCCTCAATGCCGTCCATAACGGGCATGCTGATGTCGAGTAAAACCATGTCGGGTCTGTTTTTTACAAGCAGTTCAAGAAATTGTTTCCCATTAGCGGCTTCGGCAATAACCTGGTAGTTTTCCATGTTGTTCACCAAAATCCGCAGGCCATTTCTGAAAAGGGTGTGATCGTCAACAATAATTACCGTTCGTTTGTCTTCATTGCTCTTCATACATCAATACTTTTATAGTTACCAGAGTTCCTTTTTTTTGTTCACTTTCAACTTTTATTTCGCCTTTGAGCGAGTTGATCCGCGAATAGATATTCGAAAAACCCATTCCACTACTGGCGGGTTGTTCAATTACTTTCTCAACGTCAAAACCTTTCCCGTCGTCTTTGTAAACGATTGAAAGGTATTCGCCATCCTTGTTCATCGTGATGTCGATCTTTTTGGCATGGGCGTGTTTGATGGTATTGTTTATCAGTTCGCAGATTACCCGGTACAAAACGACTTCCACATTGCTGTCAAACCGTTCGTCTTTCAGGTCCGATTCCAGCTTGATCCGGATTGTTTTTGTCACATTAATTTTGTTGGCAAAATTCGTGAGCGCCCTGACGAGTCCAAAGTTATTTAAAATATGGGGGCTCAGGTTATCCGAAATTTCTTTCAGGCTTTTAATGGCTTCGTTCAGCACCAGTTCTGTATTTTCTACAATTTCGCGCGAGGCATCATCGTATTTCAGGTGTGAAAGCGCCGAAACCGACATTTTTACGGTCGAAAGAAGTGGCCCCAGGCCATCGTGCAAATCTTTGGCAAACCGCTTGCGTTCCCGCTCTTCGGTTTGGATAATGGCATTCAGGAACATTTTTTCGGTCAGCCGCCGCGAATCTTCCACCCGCTTCATGTACTTGAAAATCTTCTGGATCATAAATACCCCGATGGCAAAGGCCAGCGAGGTGATGACACCGCCCCAGACAAATATTTCGCGGTAATCCTGTGGTTTGATCGGGCTCACATACGGAAGGAATTCGACCAGCCGCATGATGGCCATCAGGATAAAACCGATGGTGAGCAACATCCACGAGAAATTGTACTTGGTAACCCGTGTGAGTTTTATGGCCACCCCAACAGCAAAAAATTGCAGGATGATGGCGATCACAAACAATATTTTCAGAATCATCTTGAATGTTTTAAGTGTTTGCAAAGGTATATCGGAGGTAGGCCTTTTCAAGCTAATTTGGCCATAAAATTAGTTGTTATTCAGTTTATTCTTTAAAAATGAGCCGGAAGGAATGCCCGTTGGATGCTGAAACCAACTTCCGCCAAATTGCAACTTACCTTTTTGTATGGTTTTAGCTGAAATAACTTACCAAATTGTAGGATTTCATTTCGTAGCTTTTGCCCAAAGTTCAGCATTTCAGGATATTAAATTTTGTGGTATGCAGTTTGAAAACTCCGGAAAAACAAAACACAGAACGATGAAGATAATTATTCCGGTTGTTGCCCAGACAGGCGCGAAAAGTAGCATCGCCAACAGTTTTCATAATACAGAACTGGCCTGTATTTACGATAGTTCCAATCATACCTGCGAATGGATAGCCACAAAAAGTATGATCAGGGAAGGAACCCTGGCATTGGCCCTGGAACAAAACGAAATTCGTGCGGTCATCAGTAAAAACATGCCCCTGATGGCGCTTGGTTTTTTTACCGACAGCGGGATAACGGTTTATAAAGCCGAAAACGCAAGTATAGAGGACAATATTGAACTGTTTACCGCACGCAAACTCAAAATCATGACCAATGCAAGCGTTAAAAGTGAGCCCGATTGTTCTGGTTCGTGCAGTTCATGCCATACCACATGCAAATCATAAAAACAGATAATTATGGCACTTGGAAAATCGATCAAATTTATCCAGCAATTCATTCGCGACAAGGATTTCAGGGATGAATGCAACAAGAGTTCGAAGGCTGATTTATTGGGCAAACTCGATTTTACCGAACTTGAATTTGAAGATGCCATCAACATGCAATTGGTTAAATGTCAGTCGTATGAAGAAGCAGACCGCATTCATCAGGTTAAATTCTGGTTTGCATTCCTTTAGTTCAGTTATGTTTCTGAAAAATGTATAAAAACCATTAAATCATCAGGATATGATATTTCGCGATTTGGAAAAAGTACGGATAATGATCAAAGAAGCGACCACCCTCGACATTGCCTACGCTTACGATGATCTGGTATTTCCAGAACACACCGCTTTTATAATTCAGTTTGGTGAAGAAAGCGATACCGTTTTTTACTGCTATTTCCACGAGGATTGTTTGCCTGACGCCAAAACAGAAATACTTGAAAATTTACGGCAAACCTTCCGGAAGCACCGGTGTTCGTTGGTTTCAAAAGGTTCGTTTAACCTGAAACAAAAAGGGGCAGAGGTTGAAATTCAGTTTATTTAGACTGTGCGGTATAGCGTGTCGAAGAGGGGTCTTGATAAAGCAACTTTTTAATGATCTGGTAAGCTGGTATTGTACAATGTCCTCTGTGTAATCAACTTAGTTTGCAGTGCAAAGTCCTGGTTACTTTGCCCTTTCCCATTTCCACCGTGAAATGCCGCCCCAAACCATGTATCTTTTGTATCCGGCTTTCCTGAGCTTTTTCGATACGATTTCGGCCATGCCTCCAACCGTGCAATAGATAATCAAATACTGGTTTTTGGGGATTTCATTTAACCGGCTCATGACCGTACCTGAAGGAAATGATTTGGCAGTAGGAATATGGCCTTCAGAATAAGCTTTTTCAGACCGAACATCGATTATCCAGATCGAATCGACTGGATTTTCAGTGATTTTTTTCAGTGCTGAAGGTCCAATGTACTTTCGTAATACTTTTCCTTCGGCACCCGCTTTCCCAACATAAACTGACTGCCCGGAAACGCTGTGAATCAAAACGGTAAATAAAGCAAGCGAGATCAATACTATTTTTGAAATGTGGTTTTTGTCTGGTTTCATGTACATTTAAATCCCTTTTATTTTACCTGGTTGTCCATCTTTTTGATGATTTCCCGCAGCAAATTGTTGTGCTCTTGTTTTAACTCAATGAATTTATTCACCCAGGTATAAACCAAGTAGAAAATGCCACCCAAAATGGCTAAATAGAATAAAACGAAAAAAAATGGTAAGAAAGTGAACAGGCCCATGATCGAAGTTTTAAGTGGTTGATAATTGTTTCCTTAAATGTATGAATATTTTCCAAATGTAACCCGTTTTATTTCTTCCTTCTCATTACTTTTCAACAACCTGGTAAACATCCAAACCCAATCATGCCTTCATTCCGCAGATATGCTTACTTTTAGTTTTTCAATTTCATCAACATGAAGGCGCATCGATTTATTCATTGTATTTCATCGTGTTCTTGGTGGTTAAACATACTTGCGAATGTCGCAACTCAAAGTATATAAGGCCTCTGCAGGTTCCGGGAAGACCTTCCGGCTGGCCATCGAGTACATGAAACTGGCGCTGACGGCTGATAACAATTACCGGCACATTCTGGCGGTAACCTTCACCAATAAGGCCACTGCCGAAATGAAATCGCGCATCATCGACGAACTGCATCACCTGGCCAACGGAAAAGACTCGGTTTATATGGATGTCCTGACCAAAGAACTGGGCTGGCAGCCCATGAAAGTGGAACGGCAGGCTCAACTGGTGTTGAAACGCATTTTGCACGATTATTCGCGGTTTTCGATCAGCACCATCGACAGCTTTTTTCAACGTGTTATCAAGGCGTTTAACCGCGAACTGGGCATTAACGCGGCTTACAGCGTTGAACTCGATGAAATGAGCATTCTGGAAGAGGCTGCCGACCGGCTGATTCATTCGGTGGAAGATGATCCGAAGCTGCTGGAATGGCTCGATGCGTTTGCTTCCGACAAAATACGCGAAGGTAAAGGCTGGAACCTGAAAAAAGACATTCTTCGCCTCGGCAGCGAGATTTACAACGAAACCTTTAAATCGCTGAACGATACGCTGTACGAGAAACTGAACGACCGGCTGTTCCTGAAAAATTACCGGGAAAAACTCACCAAAATTATCGCGCAATACGAAAATAAACTAAAATCGCTGGGACAGGAAAGCCTGAATATTCTGGCGATGGAAAACCTTTCGACCGAAGATTTTAAAGGAAAGAGCAGAAGCCCGGCAACCGCCTTTCAGAAAATGAAAGACCTGAAATTTGTTCCATCGGCCACCGTTATTTCGGCTGCAACCGATGTTTCGGCCTGGGTTGCGGCTGCTACGAAAGAGCCGGTGAAATCGCGGCTTTCAGGAGTGGCAGAAAGCAAATTGATGCCAAAATTGGCCGAAGCCCTGCGCCTGTTCGAAACGCAAAAACGAAATTACATTACCGCAAAACTCATTGTCAATCAGCTTTACACACTCGGAATCCTGGTTGATTTGCGAAAAATCGTCCGGGAATTGTGCCGCGAAAAGGGCATCATCCTGATTTCCGATTCGGGGCATTTGCTGAAAGATGTGATTGCCGAATCGGAAACGCCGTTTGTTTATGAAAAGACCGGCTCGATCTACAATCATTTTATGATTGACGAATTTCAGGATACCTCCGGGTTGCAATGGAATAATTTCCGCCCGCTCATCGGTAACTCGCTGTCGGAAAATAATATGGGCATGGTGGTTGGCGATGTGAAACAGGCCATTTACCGGTGGCGCAGCGGCGACTGGCGCTTACTGGCCGGCCAGTTGGGCGAAAGTTTTCCGGCTTTTGGCCTTCAAAATGAAGTGCTGAACAGCAACTGGCGCAGTCACGGAAAAATAATTGGCTTCAACAACAGCGTTTTTCGGCTGGTTCCCGAACTGCTTCAGCAAAACTTTGAAGCTGAACTTGCCGGTGCCGGAGTTGCTGAAAATCCGGTTCAATTTACCATTCCGGAAGTGTATGCCGACAGTGCTCAGCTGGTTTCCAATTCAGAGGTTGCCGGTCAGGGGTATGTCAGGGTACGGTTTCTCGATTCCAAAGATGAATTTGCTGACGAAAACAGGCAACTGATTTTAAATGAACTGGTTGAATCGATCAAATCGCTTCAGGATAAAGGAGTTAGAGCCAGCGAAATCGCCATTTTGGTGCGGCTGAAGAAAGAAGCCCGAATCATCGCCGACCTGTTTCTGGAACAAAAAAATCTTCCGGAGAATCGGGCCTATAATTTTGATATTCTTTCCGGAGAATCGCTTTATATCGCGAATTCTGATGTCATTGGGTTTCTAATTTCAATCCTGACCTGTTTCCTGAATCCCGATAACCTGGTGGTAAATGCGGAAACAAATTACTTGTATTACCAGAAAATTTATCCGAGGCTGAAGGAACTGTCAAAGGTTCCGAATTTTGGACCGGAAAATGGAGACGGGAGACGGGAAAAGGGGCAACAAAAATTATCAGGCTACGAACCCGGATTGAATCAGCAATTTGAAGAGATGACGTCTGAAGCGAATGAATTGCATCAGTTCCTGATCGGCAAAAAATTTGAAGAGTTGATTGCCGGCAAACCAATTCTTGAAATTGTTTACAGCATTTGCGAGCAGTTTAATTTGTTCAGCTTGTCTGATGAACTGGCTTATTTGCAGGCATTTGTCGATCAAATTTCGGTTTTTGAGCGCAACCATGCCTCTGAACTGACCAGCTTCCTGAATTGGTGGGGCGACAACGGCGACCGGTTTACCATTCCCGTATCAGACAGCATCGACGCCATTACCGTGATGACCATCCACAAATCGAAAGGGCTCGAATTCACTTACGTGTTTGTACCGTTTTTCGACTGGACCATCCACCCGCATTCATCGCCCGAAATGGCTCCTTTGTTGTGGTGCCAGCCCACCGTTGAACCTTTTAATGATATGGAGCTGGTTCCGGTGAGGTATAAAAAAGAAGTAGGTGATTCCATTTTTTACCGCGAATTTTTTACTGAAAAGTTCAACACCTACGTTGACAATCTGAACCTGATGTACGTAGTTTTCACCCGCGCCAGGGCCGGCTTGTATATTTGGGCAAGCTACTCGGGCACCCTCGGCAAAGTGGGCGATTTGCTTAAACTGGCCGTCGAAAAACAGCCAGATTTTGGTTCGTTAGGACTCCATGAAAATGAATTGGTCCGGTTCAGCTCAGTTTACGATCCTGAAAAGGGGATTGTTGAAATTGGTGAACTGGCTGTTCCGGCCGTGAAGAAAAATGAAGGGGCGGTTGTGAAAGATGTCCGTCTGTCGGCCTTCGAATTTGTTGATTTCAGGAAATTTCTGAACATCAGGAAAAATGGCGAGGATTTTTTTACCCATGCTGATAAACGGCAAAGCGGTATCAACAAAGGAAAGTTGATTCATGAAATCCTGTCGCTGGTTGAAACATCGGAAGACCTTGGCAAAGCGGTTAAACGGGTTGTGACCGATGGAAAAATTGGTTCGGGTGAGGCCGAAAACCTCAGGATGGAACTTGAAACGCTGTTGGTTGATCCGGAGATAAAATTATGGTTTGACGGAACATACCGGGTTGTGAACGAGCGCAATATCCTGGTAGGAGCCATGGGGCTCAAGCGTCCCGACCGGATCATGCTTGGCGCCGGTGGGGTAGTGGTGGTCGATTACAAATCGGGCGACCAGGAATCGGATAAATACAAATACCAGTTGCAAACGTACATCCGTGCCTTGAAAAGTTGTGGTTTTGAAAATGTTTCAGGATATATTTGGTACACCAAAACCAATAAAAGGGTTGCCGTGTAAGGAAAAAAATTATTTTTGCAAAAAAATTGTCATGATACAACGGGTTCAAACTTTATACTTGCTGATTTCCGCTATTTTGCTGGGATTGCTGTTCTTTTTGCCTTTTGCTGAAATTGCAAAAGATGGGGCAGTTTACCTTTTCAATTTTAAAGGAATTTTATTGGATGGTAAAGTGGTTGACAACAGCCCGGCCATTTCAGCCTTAATTGCCATGATTATAGCCATGCATGGTGTGGCAATTTTTAGTTACAAAAAGCGCATCAGGCAGTTACGGCTCATCGTTTTCACTATTTTGCTGTTGGTTGTGTTTGCCGGAATGTTTTTTTACTTCACCTATTTTATATTCACCGGGGTTCATAGCTATAAAATCGGGATGGCTCTTCCGTTAGTCGCCTTTATTCTCGATTACCTCGCCATTCGGGCCATTGGCAAAGACGAAGCGCTGATCCGCTCGATCGACCGGATACGGTAACAAGACGACTCGAATTTTCCGGCTATTGCGACTGATAATTTTTTCGGTTCGACGAATCCCTGATAATCAATTCGGTAGGCAATACAAACGTCTGGAATGTTTTTTCCTTGTTTTCAATTTTCCTGATCATCAGTTCTGCAGCTTTTTGTCCCATTTCAAATCCGGGCTGGGCAATGGTTGAAATGGATGGTGAAACGACTTTTGAATAGGGTTCGTTGCTAAACCCGACAATTCCCATATCCTGCGGAATCCTGATTCCCCGATCGCGCAAATAAATCATGACGCTGAGGGCGGTGGCATCGTTTCCGCAGAAAATGGCATCCGGCGGATTGGGCAGTTCCAACAGTTGCTGAACGGCCGGGACTCCTTCCTCGCTGGTCAGGGTGTTAACAATGGTCAATGAATCGTCATAGGGAATTTCATTTTTTCTGAGCGCTTCCAGGTACCCTTTTTTTCGGTCAAGATAGGTCATCAGGTTTTGAGGCCCGGCTAAGTGGCCTATCCGTTTGTAGCCTTGGTCGATCAGGTGTTGGGTAACTTTAAAACCACCGGCAAAATCATCGACCACAATTTTATCGGTTTCAATTTCAGGAACGACACGATCAAAAAATACGAGTGGGATATTTTTTTTCCTGAAAAGTTTCAGGTGCTCGAAACTATCGGTTTGCATGGCAATTGAAATAATCAGGCCGTCAACGCGGTTCGAAAACATGGAGTGAACAATATTTATCTCCTTGTCGTACAGATCGTTCGACTGTGAAATAACAACCGTGTAGCCAGCTTTATAGGCCACATCTTCAACGCCGCTGATGACCGATGAAAAGAAGTGACGGTTAATCAGCGGAACAACGATCCCGATGGTGTTCGATTTCTTGTTTCGCAGGTTTGAGGCCAGTGTGTTGGGTCGGTAACCCAGATCGTCGGCAACCTGTTTAATTTTTTCCTTGGTTTTCAGGCTGATGCGCGGATTGTTGTTCAATGCGCGTGAAACTGTCGATGCAGAGATGTTTAGTTCCCTGGCAATATCGTGGATGGTTGGTTCCGAGTTTTTTTTCATTTCTCACAGTTGTACTGCAAATATGCTAATTATTTCGTTTTTAGCCATCAAATTCAAAATAAAGATGCAATCGATTGCGCTTGCCTGAAAACTTGCTATATTTGCTCCTGCTGATTGAATTTACTTCAGTACTTAATTTGTATTCCCGCAGTTCCTGAACTGCAATCAATGTTTCAAATTCATAAAATTAAACATCATGTCAGTCATTTTTGAAGAACGCTTTGCCGCACATCCAAACGATGTGAAAAAGTACGATACTGCGCAATTGCGCGAGCATTTCCTGATTGATTCAGTGATGGAACCCGATAAAATCCGGCTGGTTTATTCGCATTACGACCGGTTTATTTCCGGAGGTGCGGTTCCGGTTAGCGGTCCGCTCGAACTCCTCCCCATCGACCCGCTCAAAGCTCCCTATTTTTGCGATCGCCGCGAATTGGGTGTCATTAACGTCGGAGGCAAAGGAACCGTAGAAATTGACGGGAAATCATACGTGATTGATTTTAAAGAAGCTTTATATGTCGGGAAGGGTGCAAAACAGATTATTTTCAAGTCTGAAAATGCCACTCAGCCGGCTCACTTTTACCTGAATTCGACTCCTGCCCATAAAGAATTCCCCATTCGCCACATCACCCTGAAGGATGCCAATGTACTTCAAATGGGCTCACAGCTTACTTCCAACGAACGGCAGATTAATCAGTTACTGATCAGTAAGATTGTGGAAACCTGTCAGTTGCAGATGGGAATGACCGAACTTCGCCCTGGAAGTGTTTGGAACACCATGCCTGCCCACACGCACAGCCGCCGCATGGAAGTGTATTTCTACTTCAATGTTCATGCCGGACAGGCTGTTTGCCATTTTATGGGGCAGCCACAGGAAACCCGCCACATCTGGATGCAGAA
>JBBIHV010000003.1:13576-14730 GCA_037446835.1 Sunxiuqinia sp.
CCCTGGCTCGAGCTGGGTGTCGATGAAACCAAAGAAGGACAACTCCGGAAAAAATTCATTGATCTGGCTCAGAAAAGCCTGAAAATGGCCGTTGATCCACAGTCGCCCGATTTCATGAATTTTAACCAGGGCGGACAACCTTTGGTTGATTCAGCATTTCTGGCTCATGCCATTTTGCGCGCCCCAAATGTTTTGTGGAAACAACTGGATGATTCAACACGAAAACAGGTGGTTGCCGCGATGAAGAGTAGCCGTGTGATCACCCCCGGATATAACAACTGGCTGCTCTTCAGTGCAATGGTCGAGGCGTTCCTGTTTTTTGCTGGCGAACAGGCCGACGAATTGCGCATGGATCTGGCCATCAGGAAACACATGGAATGGTACAAAGGCGATGGATTGTACGGAGATGGTCCCGATTTTCACTGGGATTATTACAACAGTTTTGTTATTCAGCCCATGCTGCTCGATGTGCTTCAGGAACTGATGAAGCACGGCAAAAAGTATGAACGGATATACGAAACAGTTATTAACCGGGCACAACGGTATGCCGCCATTCAGGAAAAACTGATTTCGCCTGAAGGAACTTTCCCGGCAATCGGGCGCTCGCTGCCATACCGGTTCGGTGCCTTTCAATTGCTTAGTCAGATGGCTTTGCAACACCGGCTTCCTGTGAATTTAAAGCCGGCTCAGGTTCGTTCGGCGCTTTCGGCAGTTATTAAAAGAATGATTGAAGCGCCCGGAGTTTTTGATTCAAACGGGTGGTTGCAGATTGGTTTTTGTGGCCATCAGCCATCAATTGGCGAAAGTTATATTTCTACCGGAAGTTTGTACCTCTGCTCCGTAGGTTTGCTGACACTTGGATTACCTCCTGAAGACCCGTTCTGGAAGGATGCGCCTCTGGAATGGACCGCCCGGAAAATATGGAATGGCCAGGATTTCCCGAACGATCATGCCATCAGCGATTGAAAATTTTGAATTTAATGAATCCTAAAGTTGACGAATATGAACGAATTATTTGATTTAACGGGCCAGGTAGCCCTGATTACCGGAGGAACACATGGCATTGGAATGGCCATTGGTAAAGTTCTGGGGCAGGCAGGCGCGAAAATTTGCGTGAACGATTTAAACCAGGAAAAGCTCGACGCCTGCAAAGC
>JBBIHV010000003.1:14830-28686 GCA_037446835.1 Sunxiuqinia sp.
GCGGAAAAATCATCAACATGTGCTCGATGATGAGCGTTTACGGACGGAACTCGGTTTCGGCTTATGCTGCAGCCAAAGGCGGACTGAAACTTTTAACCGCCAACATGTGCTGCGAATGGGCAAAATATAATCTTCAGATCAACGGGATTGGACCGGGTTACATTGCCACCTCGCAAACGGCTGACATCAGGCTTGGGAACCATCCGTTCAACGACCTGGTGATGACACGCACACCTGCAGGCCGCTGGGGCGAACCCGAAGATGTTGGCAATGCCGCTCTTTTCCTTGCCTCCAAAGCCAGCAACTTTGTGAACGGCCATGTGCTTTACGTCGATGGCGGGATTCTCGCCAACTTTGGTTATGTTAAAGGTGAAAATGACATGCCGTTATGAAAAATTTATTATTGATCGGTGCCGTTGTGGTGATCGGATTCACCTCATGCACAAAAAAGAATGTACTTGTTTTGACCAATCCGCTGGCCATTGACCGTCCCGACCAAACCATTGTACTGAAACGCGCCGATCTGGAATCCAGGATTGGAGCTGTGCCCGATGGATTAGCGCCTGTTCTGAAATTGAACGGACAAAATGTGCCATCGCAGGCCGACGACCTGAATGGTGACGGAAAATGGGACGAACTGGCATTCACCGTCAGTTTCAAAGCTTCAGAAACCTTAAACCTGAATGTTGAAAATGTCCCGGTTGCCCAATATCCCCAATTTGAAAAACGCACCAACGTGAGGTTAGGAATTAAACAGGCCGACGGTACTTATCCTGAAGTGGATGAGTACACGGCGCCTTCGTGCAAGGACAGTTTTAAAATCATTGCCCAGGGCGAAAGTGTGAGTTGGGAAAACGATAAGATGGGTTTCCGGAATTATTTCGATTGCCGGAATGTGAAAGATCTGTTCGGAAAACTGAAACCGGGACTGATCATCGATAAAATTAATTCACCTGCAATTCCTGATTATCACACACTTTCAGATTGGGGGATGGATATTTTGCACTGCGGAAGTTCGCTTGGTTCGGGCGGTTTGGCCATGCTCGAAGCCGATTCGCTTTACCGTCTTGGATCGACCGACACCTACAAATACAAAAAAGTGGTCGAAGGGCCGGTCCGTTCGGTTTTCGACCTGATTTATACCGGATGGCATGTGGCCAATCAGAACTTGTCGGCTGTGGAACGGATTTCGATTTATCCCGGAAAATACTGGTTTCAGTCGGATGTGACTGTTTCAGGGTTTACAGGCGAAAAACAACTGGTTACCGGAATTGTGACCAGCTTCCTGAAAACACAACCGGTTGATTTTGATGCAAATGCCGAATATCGTGCCATTGCCACCCTTGATAAGCAATCGGAAAATAAAGATGAACTGGGCATGGGCATTCTGGTTAAAAAAGATGAAGTTACCAAAGTGGCCCGGACAACCGACATCGATTTTTATAAACTTGGTTACAAGACTGTTGACGAAAAACAGTTCAGCAATGTGATTTCGGAAACCTATTACGAAGCGCAGAAAATAAAAGCCGATGTTCCGGCACGGCACTATTTCTTTGCTGTTTGGGGGCTCGAAAACGAAAAATGGAAAAGTATGGACAATTTCAAGGCTTACATTTCTTCAGAAGCCGATTTTCTGAGTAATCCGATTGTTATAAAATAACCAACTGGTTCTGTTTCAGCTAAAAAAGGGGTAAAAACCGGTTAAATATTCCGGTTTTTACCCCTTTTTTAGGGTCGCATCGGAAGGCAATTCGAAGCCATAAACTACCCAGTTGTTTTTTTCCTGAAAACCTGTTTCCAGGAGTCCCACCGATTCGGCTTTTGCTTTTACATCAGGCATATCGTGGGTGTAAAACCCGCTTAAAATGAGTTTTCCTCCGGGTTTGAGAACATTTCTGTAAATGTGTATGTCATTCAGGATTACATTTTTATGAATGTTTGCAAAAATAATCTCGAACAAATCATTACCCAGCAAACCCGCATCGCCCATTTTGGCTTTCAGATTTGGGATGTTGTTCAGGCGGGCATTTTCAACGGTGCTTTCGAAAGCCCAACTGTCAATGTCGATGGCTGTGATGTGTTTGGCGCCTTTCAGCGAGGCCAGCATTCCCAGGATTCCGGTGCCGCAGCCCATATCCAGCACGGTTTTGCCGGCCAGGTCCATGTTCAGGATTTGTTCGGCTACCAGCGTGGTTGTTTCGTGGTTACCGGTTCCGAAAGCCATTTTGGGCTCGATGACCAGTTCGAATTCGGCAGGTTCGAATTCGGTGTGAAAAGGGGCGCGAACCAGGCAGCGGTTGCCAATCAGCAATGGTTTGAAATAGTTCTTTTCCCAGACCTCGTTCCAGTTTCGGTCCGGGATCATCTCCTTTTCAGTATGAACAGAAAAGGGCAGGATAGCGGTGATCTCAAGGATTTCCTCCAGATTGACCGATTCGCCGGGAATGTACCCCATCATCTTTTCGTCGGTTTCTTCAAAGCTTTCAAAAGCCAGATCGGAAAGCAAGGCAACCAGGATTTCCCGGTTTTCCGCGTTATCCGGCTCAAGCTGAAAGCTGATTTTTGTATAATTCATCAGTAAAAGTAAAAAGTCATTCGTAAATAGTAAATACCAAAAGTAGCATAAAAAAGGCCATCCGTTGCTGGATAGCCTTCATATTCTTGATTGGTCGAGAGAACCCAGGATTACTTCTGTCTTCTGACTTAGGTCTTCTGTCTTTTTTAATATGCATTGATTATTCCGAGGAAGTCTTCAGCTTTCAGCGAAGCGCCACCGATTAAACCACCATCAATATCAGCCTGAGCAAACAATTCAGGGGCATTTTTGGCATTGCAGCTTCCGCCGTAAAGGATCGAAGTTTCTTCAGCAATAGTTTTTCCGAATTTGCCGGCGATCAGGCCGCGGATGTAGGCCAGCATTTCCTGTGCCTGTTCGGTCGAAGCCGTTACGCCGGTCCCGATTGCCCAGATTGGTTCGTAGGCGATGGCAAGTTTAGAGAAGTCTTCAACGCTCAGGTTGAAAATGGTTTCTTCGAGCTGGGTTTTTACGAATGTATTTTGTTGGTTGGCCTCACGGATCGAAAGCGCTTCACCACAGCAATAGATTGGAGTTAAGCTGTTTGCAAGCGCAAGTGCAACTTTTTTGTTCAGGATAGCGCTGGTTTCACCGTAATATTCGCGGCGTTCGGAGTGACCTAAAATAACATATCCGGCGCCGGTCGATTTAACCATGGCAGCCGAAACTTCTCCGGTGAAAGCGCCTTTGGCTTCGGCAGCGCAGTTCTGAGCGGCAACGCCAATCCGTTTGGAGTCAACCGCAGCTACAACGCTGGTTATGTGCGTAAAAGGAGTTCCAAGAACGACCACAACATCGGCAGCACCTTGTTTGGCCACCAGTTCGTTCACAGCTTTAGCAAGTTCAACACCTTCCTGAACGGTTGTATTGCATTTCCAGTTTCCGGCAACAATCTTTTTTCTCATTATCAAGGATTTTAATGGTTTTTTAAAATTTTATCAAAAGTATGAAAAGGCTTTTGAACCACCTAGTATGCTTTTCATCCTGACGTTTTTATTAACCTAATTTTAAAGCGGATTTTGGTCGCTGCAACTTGTTCGGGTTGGTTTCCTCCTGAAAAACGAATGCAAATTCGCTATATTTGTCCATTACTTACAAATCATAATTCGTAAATATCAGATATGGCAGTTGTAAAATTTATTGAAACCAATCCTGAAGTGGTGCGTGAAGGTCTGGAGCGGCGCATCATTTACACACCCCATTTAATGACCGTAATGGTTGATTTTCTGGATGGACCGTGGGCTGAGGCCGAACCATTTCATTCGCACCCACACGAGCAGGCCAGTTATGTGGCCGAAGGTGAAATCATTTTTTACTGCGAAGGCGAACCCGAACAGCACCTTCGTGCCGGAGACCTGTTTTCGGCTAAATCCGGGCAAAAACATACCATCCGTTTGCTGTCGCCCACTGCCCGTTTGGTTGACAGTTTTAATCCCATCCGACAGGAATTTATCAGCTAAACAATTCGTTAAATTGTTGAAATCTAGTAAATTGTATGCAGAATGAGATTCTTCTTCGATTATCCATCGGATCAGTACTCGTAAGAATCTGATTAATTGTATTTTTCTTCGCGCAGGGCTTTAATTTTCTCGTCGGTGAGGTAATCTTCAAAGTCCATGTATTTGTCGATGGTACCTTTGGGTGTCAGGTCAATCACGCGGGAGCAAACCGATTCGATAAACTCGTGGTCGTGCCCGGCCATCAGAACCTGTCCCGGAAACGTCTTCATGTTGTTGTTAAAGGCCTGAATCGATTCCATATCCAGGTGGTTGGTCGGGTGATCCAGAATCACAGTGTTCGGATGGGCCAGCATCATTTTGGCAATCATGCAACGCATTTTTTCGCCTCCTGAAAGCACTTTGGCGCTTTTCTGAAGATCGTCGCCCGAGAACAACATTTTACCCAGGTACTGGCGCAGAAAATTCTCGCTCGTGTCGTGCGAATATTTGCCCAGCCATTCGTAAAGCGTTTCGTTTTTGGTAAAGAATTCGGTATTGTCGGATGGGAGATAGGCCGTTGAAATCGTCACTCCCCAGTCTAAAGTTCCCGTAGTTGGCTTCAACTCTCCGGAAATGATTTTGAAGAAGGCCGTAACTGCGCGGTTTTCTTTAGCCAGAAATACCGTTTTATCGCCACGCTCGATGGTAAACGAAACATTTTTAAACAGTACTTCGCCATCCTGAACGTACGAAAGGTTATCAACGGTCAGCACACGGTCGCCGGTGGCGCGTTCCTGCTGGAAAATAATTCCGGGATAACGCCGGGTTGACGGCTCAATTTCTTCAATCTTCAATTTTTCGAGCATTTTTTTGCGGCTCGTGGTTTGCTTCGATTTAGCCACATTGGCGCTGAACCGCTGAATGAATTCCTGCAATTCCTTGCGTTTTTCCTCCGCTTTTTTGTTGGCATTGGCGGCCTGGCGAAGCGCCAGCTGGCTCGATTCGTACCAGAAGGTGTAGTTTCCGGAGAAAGCACGGATTTTTCCGAAGTCAATGTCCACCACGTCGGTACAAACGTTATCGAGAAAGTGGCGGTCGTGCGAAACGACGATCACCGTATTTTGGCAGTTGGCTAGGTAATTTTCGAGCCAGAGCACCGTTTCCAGGTCAAGGTCGTTGGTAGGCTCATCGAGCAGCAGGTTATCGGGGTTTCCGAATAAAGCCTGGGCCAGCAGTACCCGAACCTTTTCCTTTCCGTTCAGGTCCTTCATCAGGTTGTAGTGCATGTCTTCCTTAATTCCCAAACCACTCAAAAGTCCGGCGGCATCGCTCTCGGCATTCCATCCGTTCAGGGTAGCAAAATCGTCTTCCAGTTTGGCGGCCAGATGTCCGTCTTCCTCCGTAAAATCGACCTTGGAATAAAGAGCGTCTTTTTCTTTCATGATGCGGATCAATTCGCTGTGGCCCATCAAAACCGTGTCGAGCACCGTGTGTTCGTCGAAAGCGTGATGGTTTTGGTTCAGCACCGAAAGACGTTCGCCCGGGCCCATCAGGATTGAACCGCGGGTAGGTTCCAGATCTCCGGAAATAAGCCGTAAAAAAGTAGATTTTCCAGCGCCGTTTGCGCCAATCACTCCGTAGCAATTGCCGGGCGTGAATTTGAGGTTGACGTCTGAAAATAAAGGTTTTTTCTGAAACTGAATGGCCAAATTTGAAACCGTAATCATGTGCTGAAAATTTTTCTTGAGTAATTAATGGGGCGCAAAGGTAATATTATCGACCGGGAAGCGAAATGTTTGAGGATTAATAAATTCTTAAAAGAGGAAGGAAGCCTCCCCCAACCCCCTCCGAGGGAGGGGGATTGTGTAACCGGTATGCGGAGATTTTCTTTTTGATATTTGCCTGGGTCTTTCGTTAAATATCGAATATTCCGGGTTTTTACGGTCCAGACTCTTTTCCCTTTCGGGGAAGGATTAGGGATGGGGTTTTAAAGTCTCCCATTCGGGGAGATTTAGAGGGGCTTTCTCTGTCGCACAACCTCATATACCAGTAATCCGGCTGCCACTGAAACGTTGAGCGATTCAATTTTACCCAGGATCGGAATTTTAACCTGCTCATCAGCAAGGGCTAACAGGCGCGGATCGATACCCGTATCTTCTGAACCCATGATAAATGCGATGGGACCAGTCAATTCAGTATTGGTATAAATGGAAGTTGCTTTTTCAGTGGCGGCAACCAGTTTTAAACCTGATTCTTTCAGGAACGAAACCGTTTCCTTCAGGCTGCGGGTGCGGCAAACCGGAACCAAATGCAGGGCTCCTGCTGAGGTTTTTACCGCGTCGGCGTTGATTCGGGCCGAACCCTTGTCGGGAATTACGATGGCATTTACCCCCGCACATTCAGCCGAACGAACAATGGCGCCAAAGTTTCGCACATCGGTTACCTGGTCGAGCACCAGCACGAACGGCGTTTTACCTTCCTCGTAGATTGTTGGAATTATATCTTCGATTCGCTGTAAAGCTACCGGCGAGATGAAAGCCAGCACGCCCTGGTGATTTTTGCGCGAAATACGGTTGATCTTTTCAATCGGAACATACTGAAACGCAATCTGATGGATGCGGATCAAGTCAAACATTTCTTTAAATAAATCGCCAATCAATCCTTTTTTAATCAGGACTTTGTCAATTTCTTTTCCGGCCTGAATCGCTTCGATGACGGCGCGGATCCCAAAGATCAAATCGTCGGCAGGTTTATCTTTAATCATATTTTGAATTATTAGCCCCCTCCAAACCTCCCCCGTTGGGTGAGGCTTAAAGCCCCCTCTTTCGGAGGGGGTTGGGGGAGGCTGTTGTTTTTACCACGTTTTCTTTTCTTTCAGTGCTTCCAGTTCTTCGGTCTGAAGTTCCCATTCGTACATTTTCTGCTCCAGTTCTTTTTTCAGCCGTTCGTATTTCCTAAAGATTTCCGGATCGGAACCATCGGTGTTTTCCAGTGTTTTGTCCATCTGCTCAATCTCGGTTTCCAGGTTGGTGATTTCCTGTTCGGTCTTTTCAATGCTTTTTTCAAGCCTGCTGATGTTCCGGTTTATTTCTTTTCGTTCTTCGAAGCTTACTTTTTCGGCTTCTTCTACTTTTTGCACTTTAACTTCCTGATTCAAAGTTAAATCCTTTTTTTCTAATTCCTTCATCGATTCCATTTTCTTCCGGCGAAGGAAATCGTAAATGCCGCCCAGGTGTTGTTTCACTTTTTTATCCCTGAATTCATATACGCAGTTTACCAGTCCGTCCAAAAATTCGCGGTCGTGCGATACTACGATTACCGTTCCGTCGTAATCAATCAATGCCTGTTTCAGGATTTCCTTTGAGCGCATATCAAGGTGGTTGGTGGGCTCATCGAGAACCAGCAGGTTCACCGGTTCGAGCATCAGTTTCACCATGGCCAGCCGCGAACGCTCGCCTCCCGAAAGCACTTTCACTTTCTTTTCAACGTCGTCGCCCGAAAACATGAACCCACCCAGAATATTGCGGATTTTGGTGCGTATTTCGCCCACGGCAATCCGGTCGATGGTGTCGAAAACCGTCAGTTCAGGGTCGAGCAGATGAGCCTGATTTTGCGCGTAATACCCAATTTTTACGTTGTGTCCAAGCTTTAACTCACCATGATATTCAAGTTCGTTCATGATAACACGGGCCAGCGTCGTTTTTCCTTCGCCGTTTTTTCCGACAAAAGCTACTTTTTCGCCCCGTTCAATGATCAGATCTATCTTATCCAGAACCAGGTGCCTGCCATAGCTTTTTGACAGTTCTTTGGCTTCGGTAACAACTGTTCCGGAGCGAAGGGCTGGCGGAAATTTGATCCGGAGGGCCGAATTGTCTTCGTCATCCACTTCCAGTCGCTCCAGCCGTTCCAGTGCTTTAATGCGCGATTGCACCTGAACCGCTTTGGTGGCCTGGTACCGGAAACGTGCGATGAAATTTTCGGTGTCCTCAATCATTTTCTGCTGATTGACATAAGCAGCCATCTGCTGCTCTTTCAGCTCTTTCCGGAGAATCAGGTATTTCGAATAATTGGCTTTGAAATCGTATATGCGTCCGAGCGTAATTTCAACGGTCCGGTTGGTTACGGCATCCAGAAAAGCCCGGTCGTGCGAAACAAGCACCACCGCTCCGTTGTAGGTTTTCAGGAAATCTTCGAGCCACTGGATGGATTCAATATCGAGGTGGTTGGTTGGTTCGTCGAGTAAAAAAACATCCGGACGTTTCAACAGGATTTTAGCCAGTTCGATGCGCATGCGCCAACCTCCGCTGAATTCCGAGGTCTGCCGGGTAAAATCTTTCCTGACAAATCCAAGACCGACCAGGGTACGTTCGACTTCGGCCTCGAAATTATTGCCGCCAAGCATGTGAAAGCGGTCGTTGAATTCGGTGACATGATCCAAAAGGCGATGGTATTCGGCTGATTCGTAATCGGTTCGGGTCGCAATCTGGTGATTGATTTCTTCGATTCGTTTTTCCAGGTTCAGTATTTCGTCGAACGAGGTCACGGCTTCTTCAAAAACCGTTCGTCCGTCGAAAATCTCCATGTGCTGAGGCAGATAGCCCAGACGAACATCGGTTGGAACCGACACCACGCCTTCAGTTGGAATTTGTTGTCCGGCCAGAATTTTCAGAAGAGTAGATTTCCCCGCCCCGTTTTTGCCGACCAGTCCAATCCTGTCTTTGGGACTGACGAGCAATGAAATACCTTTAAAAAGTTCGAAGCCGCCAAAACTGACAACCAATTGATCAACCGAAATCATATTGCTTAAAATTGAGGGTGCAAAGATAGAAGAAACATTGGGAAAATCTGCTTCATCTTGTCACCGATGCACGGCCGCACCGATTGGGATTTTGGTTTATGGTGCCGGTATTTGATGATTATTGTTTGCTTAACCGTTTAATTTCATTTGCCAGTTTAATAAGCCCATCCATGTAATTTTGAGGTACATTTTCACCTTTTGCAATCTTGAGGGTGATGCCCATGTAATAGGACGCATTTTTGAAATCGCCGAGCATTGCATTGCCCAGCGCTAGGTTTTTTCCGGCTGATATTAAGGTGGTTATCGTGCTTGAAATGTGGAAGAAAGCCCTTTCGGATAGCTCAAGCCCTTCCTTAATGTTTTGTAGTTTTGGATCGGGGCAGGAGATAAGCAACGTTCCGAGCTTTTCCAGTGGGATGCTTTCGTTCGGATGATATTTCATCGAACTCCTTAACAGCGCTATTGCCTGGCTCCACATCCGATGTTCGATATAAAAATTTCCTAGTTTTTGGGCGGTTTCCAGATCAGTCGGATCGCTTCTAAAAGCAGCCTCAAACAAGGGGATGGCCGCATTCTCGTTTCCTTCCATTTGGGCAACCACTCCCGAAAGTTTTAACACTTTTGCGCTGGAAGGCTCTATCTGCCTGAATTTTGCCAGATAGTATTTTGCTTTTTCCTTGTCGCTTGTTTTGATCATAAAATCAACTTCGCTGGCCAGGACAGTCGGGTTATTCTTATTCGTTTCGTACAATTCATTCATCAGGTTTGTGGCTGATGCTTTTTCGTTATTTTTCAGGTAACACAAGGCAAAATTTTCCATTTGATCAGTTGATCCGGGTTTTAGCTTTTTCGTCTGGGCATAATAGTGCAGCGCTTGAGAATAAAATCCATTTATGTATAACAGTTCGGCTACATCCCTCATTTCATTGAAATTGTCGTTGAAATTGTTGAAATTCTTTTCCAAATAGGGTAGTGCTTTTTTTCCGTTATTCATCCGGAGAAAAAACTTTATTGCCTTTGATATCAAATACTTGTCGTTTGGGATGTACAGCAAGGAATGGCCGATTAGTTTTTGGGCCCATTCGGGATTGGCGCTCTTCATGGCATCATCAATTTGTTTGGGGAGGTACAATTCCGATCTCGAAATTAAAGAAAGCCTGTCGATAATCGTGTCGTTGAGCGTTGTAACTTCGGCCAGATCCTGTGCCCTGACGATGTATTTTTTGCTTAATACCGAATCGCCTTTTGCACTGTAAACATTGCCGAGAAGCCGGTAAACCGGGCCAATGGTATGATTTCCCTGTACCACGTCTTTCAGTATTTTTTCGGCCTCATCCAACCGATTTGTGGTTAGATAAATTCGGGCCAGTTCGAACTTTGCGCTGATCGGGAATGACGAGTAATTGACGCGAATCGATTTTTCATTTGAATTGTCGAAGCGCAAATTGGCAATTTTATTAAACGCAGCTTCGGCCATCCCGCCCGATCCCAAATTTTGGTAAGCCTTGCCCAGGTAATACCAAACCTGAAGAACTTTGGGATCTTCTTTGATCACCGAATTGAAGTTTTCGATAGCTCCCTTTGAATCGCCCATTTCCTGATACAAATAACCGAGATAATAGCTCCATATCCATTTTGATTTGTCTTTCCTGATGGCGAGTTTGTAACATTGTTTTGCCTGATCATAATAAGCATCTGAGTGAAAGGCCATTCCCAGCTTGCCAATATTGTCGGCGGTAGGGTGGTCGTATGCCAGCTTGCGGGCAAGTGTCAGTTGTTGCTGAATTGGCACCGACAAGTTGGAGAAATCGGGTAGTGCGGGAATCTGATTGCGGTATGAATTATTGATGACGAACTTTGTGGCGATAAGGATAATTGCCAAAGCGACAACCGCCGATGGGGCAATAATTGCAAGCTTTTTTGTTTTGTTCATGTCGATTAGATTTTTTGGATCAGATTTAGCGGTATTTGAACAATGTGGGCCGAATATAAAAATTCAGGAAGCAAACAGCAACATATTTCGATAATCCTTCAGGTTTGAATTGAAATATGAAATTTTTCCGGACTCGACCTTTTCTGCCGACTATTTGGGATATTCGATCCTGACGTGGTAAATGTTGACCAGTTTTTCGAGCAGGGTGCTTTTCAGGATACTGATTTCGCGAAAGGTCAGGTCGGCATCGATCAACTGGTTCGATTTAATTTTTTGTTCCACCATCATTTCAATCATTTCCCTGAAAGTTTCCACCGATTTTTCCTTTAAACTGCGGGCTGCGGCCTCAATGCCGTCGGTTAGCATCAGCACGGCCATTTCCTTGTTTTGCGGAAGCGGCCCCGGGTACGAGAACTGTTTCGTATCAATTTCCTTTCCGGGGTTTTCTTTTTGGTACATTTTATAGAAATAGTTGGTCTGTGTTGTACCGTGATGGGTGGTGATGAACGAGATCAGTATTTCAGGCAATTTGTATTTGCGGGCGAGCTGCACGCCGTAAGTAACATGGTCGATAATAATCCCGGCACTTTTGAGGTGGTCGATGTTGTCGTGCGGGTTCATGCCAACGGCTTGGTTTTCAATAAAAAATTCAGATTGTTTGGTTTTCCCGATGTCGTGGTACAAACCTCCGGCATAGACAAGAAACGGGTTCCCTCCAATTTTGAAAATGACCGCCTCGGCCAGATTAGCCACCTGAAGCGAATGCTGGAACGTTCCGGGGGCTTCTTCGGCCAGTTTCCGGAGGAGTGGTTGGTTGGTGTTCGAAAGTTCGATCAGGGTGACATCAGAGACGAAGCCAAAGATTTTCTCGAAAATATAAATCAGCGGGTAAGTAATAAAAATCATCATGCTGCTGAACCCAAACCACTCCAGCGATTTCCAGTCGATGGTTGCGATTGTGCCTTCCTGGACCAGCGCCATCGACACGAAAACAACCGAATAGGCCAGGAAAACGGCGAGTGCCGAAATAACCAGGTGCGAGCGTTTGTGCAGTTTGTTCAGGGTAAACACGGCAATAATCCCGGCAATCATTTGCAGGATGATGTATTCGTAGCTGTTCGGGGCAAAGTACCCGATGATGAGTGTGGTCATCATCAACGAAAAAATAGCGGTGCGCGAATCAAAAAATATCCGCACCAGTATGGGCAGGATGGCCAGCGGGACCATGTAAATATTAATCAGTCTGATTTTGGTTGATAGCCCGGCCAGAAAAACCATCAGCACCATCATCAGGATAATAAAAAGCATTTTTCGTTTGTGTTCGAATAGTTCGCGCCGGTAAAAAAGCAGGTAAAGGAACATGAGTACCATAAAAATGGAAATGAGTATGATCCGGCCTGTTATGACCAGAAAATATTCCATGTTGTTGCCGCGCTTGGTTTCGTAAGCTTGTTTCAGCGATTCAAGGATGACATATTTTCCCTGGCCAACCAAGTCGCCCTGAAAAATAATCCGCTCGCCGGCCTGCACCATTCCCTTGGTTGACGACAATTTGTCGAGCAGTTGCTTTTTTTCCTGACGGTTGATGGGCTCGTCGTAAGCCAGGTTTTCAGTAATATAATCGCTGAGGCTGATTTTTTGTACCAGGTCCTGAAAATATCGACCGGTCAGTTTTTGGATGGTGTCGTTAAATGCCTGATAGGCAGTTTTAATTGAATGTGCTTTCCATATCGGAATTTTGATGGCATTTTTGCCCCTGATTTCGATGAGTGCAGCTTTCCCGGCCAGTTCCTTGTACGAATCGATGGATTGGGGCAGAATTCCGGTTTCGTAAATGGATTGTAAAACCGGTGGTAATTTCTGACCGATTTTTAACTGCCTGAATTCCTGGTTTATTGCGGCCAGTTTTTCGGTGGCCAGTGTAAAGTCTTTTACCTTAGCGTTTTCAATGAGCGTGTCGCTTATGAAATACGGAAAATATGATTTCAGGACCGAATCTTTTTCAGTCTTGATCTCGGCCTCGGTTTTCAAAATCGCAAAATTAAAGGGTGCAATCAGGGTTTCGTGCTGCCAGGGGCTGCCTTTCTGAAATTCGTACTTGAAACGGCTTTCGGCCGGAAAGACCAGAAAGATCAAACCAATTCCGGCAATAAATACCATGACCAGATAAAACAGGTGATAGGAATGGTTCAATTGGGTTAATAACTTTTTCATAAATTCTGGATTTTGAAAACCTTTGCAATTTAGAAAGTAACGGCTTAGTTTTATCTTTGATCAAATAAAAATAATAAAATCTTCGAAGGAAGCGGCAATCGGAACAGATACAAATTTTGGTATTTAAGGTCGGGGCCAGGTAATCCATTAATTTTCGGGCTATGAACTACGGCATTTCAGGTTTAAGCATCATCCCGGTACGGAGGGACCCCTCGGAACAAAGCGAGATGATTACCCAGATTCTGTATGGCGAACATTTTGTTGTGAATGAAATGATGCTGGGCTGGGCCAGGATAAAACTGGCCTTTGATGGTTACGAAGGCTGGATAGACCTAAAAATGATCACCCCGCTGTTGGAGCGCGTGTACCAGAAAATCGACAAGTCGCCGTTTGCAGTCAGTACCGATATTTTTAACATTATTCAGCTAAATGCCGAACAAACCCTGATGATTGTTGCCGGAAGTACGCTTCCATGCTGGCGGCCTTACCTGAAGGAGTTTTCCATTCAGCAGGAAGTTTACCGGCATGCCGGAAATTTTACCTATAAAAAGCCCGCCAATATCCGAAAAGTGATTATCGACCAGGCCCTGAAATATTTTAATGCCCCTTATTTGTGGGGCGGACGTTCGCCTTTCGGGATCGATTGTTCGGGGCTCACACAAATTATTTATAAAATGGCCGGATATGCGCTTCCGCGCGACGCCAGTCAGCAGGTGCACTGCGGAAAGGCGCTTAGTTTTGTGGAAGAAACCAGGCCCGGCGATTTGGCCTTTTTCGACGATGACGAAGGCCGGATTGTGCATGTTGGCATCATCTGGGAAAAGAATAAAATTATTCACGCCTCCGGAAAAGTGCGTATCGACAATGTTGACCAGTTTGGGATTTTCAACATCGAAA
>JBBIHV010000003.1:28786-71340 GCA_037446835.1 Sunxiuqinia sp.
GATGCCATTTTAATCGGCAGGCAAAACTCCGTTTTGCTCATCGAACGTGGCCGCGAACCCTTTAAAGGCAAATGGGCGCTGCCCGGCGGGTTCATCAATATGGATGAAGAACTGGAAACTGCCTGTCGGCGCGAACTGGAGGAAGAAACCGGCATCAGGGTTGGTGAATTGGCACAGTTCAAAGCTTTCGGTTCTGTCCATCGCGATCCGCGACATCGGACCATTTCCGTAGTTTTTTATTCATTTCAGGAAGAAGAAGCCGCACCGCTTGCCGGCGACGATGCCGCAAAAGCCCAATGGTTCCCACTCAATCATTTGCCTGAACTGGCGTTTGACCATCAGCTGATCCTTACCGAATTTTTGGCTGAAATATTGAAACCCTGAGCTGAAAGCTGGATTTAAAAAAATCTGATAATTTCCTGAAAAAGAGGAATTTCAGTATGATAAATCATCCATTTGCCGTATAAAAAGTTGTATATTTACCCGAATTGCTTCTGGTAAAATACCCATTTAATCAACGGCTATGGAAAAAGATCAGCATTCAGGACAGACACGCCGGCAATTTTTTGAAACATCGGGGGTTGCGGCCATTGGCTTGGCCATGTCACCATACCTTTTACACGCAGATGAGCCTGAGTTAACCGTTGCGCCTTTAAAACGAACGTTGGGAAAGACAGGTTTTAAAGCCACAACACTAGGGCTGGGAGGTCAGGCTTCGCTTCAGTGGACTCCCAAAGGAACTGATCCGGTAGCTATTATTCTGAAAGCATACAATTTGGGAATCAATTATTTCGATACTTCCAATTATTACGGGCCCAGTCAGCTCAATTACGGAAAGGCTTTCAGGCAACTTGGACTTGTTCCTGACCAGCCCAATTACGATGAAGCCAAACGAAAATCTATTTTCCTGACCTCAAAAACACACCTGCGTTTTGCCAAAGGAGGAGAATATCTCAAAGAAGTGTATGGTGGGACAAATGGGCCTGAAGGTTCGAAAACGCTCGATGATGCCCGGCGTTCACTCACTCAGATTTTTGGCGACGGAAATGGCAGCTATCCGGCAGGTGCCTATCTCGACATGGTGTTGATCCATAACATCAGCCGGATGGGCGAGGTTGACGCCGTTTACGAATGCTATGACGATCCTTATCCCGACTGTCAGATGATTGGCGCGTTGGCAGCCCTGCGCGATGTCCGCGATGGGACCAACTTGACCGGACTGAACCCCAAAAAGGAAAAGCTGATCAGGCACATTGGTTTTTCGGGACATCACGATCCTGAAGTAATGATTGAAATGATCCGACGTGACTGGCAGGACCTGATTGATTGCATGTTGGTTGCCATTAATGCAAACGATAAGCTTTTCGAGAACATGCAATACAATGTCATTCCGGTTGCAGCAGCAAAAAATATGGGCATTATTGCCATGAAGGTTTTTGCCGATGGCGCAATGTACACCAAAAAAGCCGAATGGTCGAACACCCCCGCACATGTTGTCCTGCAGGTTGGCAGCCCTGAAATTCCGGCAAACGACCTGATCCGTTATTCGCTGGGCATTCCCGGAATACACACCGCCATTGTTGGAATTGGCCAAATCAGCAATGACCCGAAACAGTGCCAGTTGACTCAAAATTTGCTGGGCGCACAGGTGGCACCAGGCAGTTTAACCGAAGATGATAAAAATAAGATTGAAGCGTTGGCTGCAAAAGCTAAAGAAGGAAAAACCAACTATTTTCAGAAAACCTATCAGGATTTGACTGCTCCAAAGGAACCAATCGTAGTTGTTGGTGACGGACAGGCAATCGTGACCTGGCATACAGCTTTGGCCGGTGATGCCGCTATCGGTCATTATGAAATCTGGCGTGACGATAAACTTGTGGGCAAAGTTCCTTATGCGCCTCAAACATCGAAATCGCCGTTCCTTTTTATCGACAAACTGGATAAAATTGTGCCTAAAAAGTACATAATCAAGGCAGTTGACACCAAAAAGAGGGTAGCTGCAACCGAACCAATAATGGTTTAAATAATCGGCACATATTTTAACTAACAGAAAAAAGTCAAGGATCATTAGAAAAAGCTAAGTGCCACATTTTCAAATAACTGATGACGATTTTCCTTATCTTGTCCGATTCAGTTTTTAGTTCAGGGTTGAATTTGATGGTTACTGACTTTTCTCAAATCTCTATTCAAAGCTTTGTACACCGGCAACTTCAGCGTTGCGGTCAACTTTTTTAATCAAGCCCTGAAGCACTTTCCCCGGACCAATCTCGGTGAATAAAGTTGCACCGTCGGTAATCATATTTTTGGCTGTTTGAGTCCAACGGACCGGTGCGGTTAACTGGGCAATCAGGTTTTGCCTGATCACTTCCGGATCAGAAGTTGGCGCAGCATTTACGTTCTGGTAAATCGGACAAACCGGAGTTGAAAACGGTGTGGCCTTTATTGCAGCAGCCAGTTCCTCGCGGGCGGGTTCCATGAGCGGAGAGTGAAATGCGCCGCCAACAACCAGTTTCAGGGCACGTTTGGCACCGCGGGCAGTCATGGCCTCGCAGGCTTTGTCGATACCGGCCATCGAGCCTGAAATTACCAGTTGTCCGGGGCAATTGTAGTTTGCCGGGACGACCACTTCGTCGATCGAAGCGCAAACTTCTTCAACAATTTCATCTTCGAGGCCAACAATGGCGGCCATGGTCGAAGGTTCAAGCTCGCAGGCTTTTTGCATGGCGGTGGCACGTTTCGAAACCAGGCGCAATCCGTTTTCGAAACTTAATGCGTCGTTGGCAACCAGGGCCGAAAATTCGCCCAGCGAGTGACCGGCAACCATTTCAGGCTGAAAATTATCGAGTGTTTTAGCCAGTAAAACAGAATGCAGAAAGATGGCAGGTTGTGTGACTTTGGTTTGTTTCAGGTCATCTTCTGTTCCGTCGAACATGATGTCGGTGATCCGGAAGCCTAAAATTTCGTTGGCTTTCTCGAATAATTCTTTGGCTAAAGGCGACTTTTCATACAAATCTTTGCCCATTCCGGGGAATTGGGCGCCTTGACCTGGAAATACGTAAGCTTTCATGGGTTGTGTTTTAAATTTTCAGCGGGCAAATATAGCATTTTTTGCTTGGGGATTGAACACGTTTTGGAAGGAGATTCTTCATACATTTCCAGCTTCAGGGAAGATAAATGGTTCCTCCCGAATGGTCGTGGTGCGCACCGGTTGCCGATTTCAAGACATTGATTTCGCGCCTGAGCCGGAGGATACCGAGAAAAGCAAAGATCACAGCTTCTTTAAAATCAATGATTTGTGATGAAGGAACTACGATTTTATGTTTTGTTTTTTCGCTGAACAGTTCAATCAGGAAAACATTGTGGGCGCCGCCTCCGGTGATCAACATTTGGCCTTTCGGAAACCGGTCGGTGGCAATGGCCAACTGGTCTGAAACATGCTCGTAAAGCGTCCGGAGTACATCGGGAGCCGACAATTGAAACGAATAAATCAAAGGCAGGAAATCAGCTTCGAACCGTTCGCGGGCAAGCGATTTTGGCCCGTTCTGCTGATAAAAATCGAGCGAATTTAATAAGGTGAGCAATTCCTCCTGAACCTGGCCCGATCGCCCCATGTTGCCATCTAAATCGTACTCGTAGCCCAACTCGCGTGTGAAATGGTTAAACGCCATGTTTGCCGGGCAAATATCAAATGCCTTGCGCTCTTTTTCGGTCCGGTACGAAATGTTCGCAATTCCGCCCAGGTTTAAGCATAAATCATATTCTCCGAACAGAAGTTCATCGCCGACAGGCACCAATGGGGCGCCCTGGCCTTTCAGCGCCACATCAAGTGATCGGAAATCGCAGGCGGTGGGGAAACCCGAATAGGCAGCAATGCAGGCTCCACTTCCAATCTGAAAGGTGAGTTTTTTATGGGGTTGATGAAAGACGGTGTGCCCGTGAGAGGAAACCAAATCGGGTTTTTCAGGAAGACCGGTACAAAATGCGGCCACATTTTTTCCGATGAAACGCCCAAATTCGTTGTTCAGGATAACCAGTTCCGAAGCCGACAGTTCAGCTGCCGATGAGAGCCTCGAAATCCATTGGTGTGGATAGGGAATTGTTACAGCCTTCAGGATTTTGAATTTCCAGCTTTGGTCGAATGTGAACCGGCAGGCTGCCAGGTCCAGTCCGTCAACCGATGTTCCGGACATGACCCCGATGCTGATATAACTTTGCATTATTTTACGAAGGTTGAATTGTACGTGCGTTTATTTCCTTTAAAATCAGCGACTTCAAGACTTAAAATGTGTTTTTTTCCCGGGTGCACCCTTGTTTTATCAAACGTATAACTGATCAAATTGTTTTTCATGTCATATTCAAACAGGGCCCATTTCCCGTCAATGGTTCCGCGGTAAGTGTTGATGCCCGAAAGGTTGTCGGTTACTTTGAATTTCAGGTCATTCGTGTCGGGTTGTTTTTTCTTTCCGTTATTAACAATGGGTATGATTTTGGGTGCAACAGTATCGACGGCGAGCACATAATCGCCAAGCGCCCGGATATTTCCCTCAACCCAACCGTTGTCGAATTTGCCGGTTGCCGAGATTATTTTTCCTGAAACCGGGTTGATCTGTGCCAGCATGACCTTATCCTGAAGTTTGGCGGGAAGGTTGGTGGCTTTTATCCGAAACGGACAAGCATAGTGCAGGGCAACGGTCGGTTCGTCAAGTTGGTAAACGGATGAAAAAAAACCGGGCAGGGCAGGTTTTTTCAGATAAACAAAATCAACATTGTCGTATAAAGCTCCTTCCGGAACCGAAAAATCAAGTTCTTTATTCTTGATGCGGTTGTTGCCGTCATACCTGAATAATTCGCCTTTTGGTTTCTGAACGTCGATTTTACATTCTTTCGACTGGATGGTGAATGCCAGACTGGTTTCGTTGCCATAAGCATCTGAAATTTCATACTTTACCCGATGAAGTTTTCGGTCGGTAGCATCGAAAATCCCCCTGTTTTTAACCGAATTGTAAATGTGCAGCTCATTTCCTGGTTCAAGCCAGGTGCGGTACAGCCGCAATCCGTTTCGGATGGCCAAACTGTAATCCATGTGCGAATTCACATATCTCGACTCGTTCAGGATAAAATTATCCATGTTGAACGAATAAATCAGATGATTGTCAACGCTTAGTTTTATCGAGTAAATTCCACATTTGTTCGGGCTACCATCGAGCAAATCAACCGATTGGATACCAAAACCAATCTTGCCGAAAACGGGGATGGCCTGGTTTATTTTCAACTGGTAACCACTTCCGGCCTTTACAGTTGCAAACCGCTGAGCCAGATGTTTTCCACCAACGCTGGCATCATCAGAAATGGGGTAAACCATCAGCGACTGAACGATCGGGTTGGTTTTATCTTTCACAGGCATGTGAAAAAGCAACGGGTTCAGGATAATTTCTTCTTTTGTCCGCCTGATTTCGAAATGCAGGTGAGGCCCGGCAGAGCCGCCGGTATCGCCGCTTTTCGCGATTTGTTCGCCCTTCTTTACCGGAAATAAACTTTCAGGCACAGGTTGATCGATTGCAAAAGTTTCCTTTTCATATTGGATGTTCCGGATGTAATCTTCGATGGGTTTGATGAAACTTTCGAGGTGCCCGTAAACAGTGGTGGTCCCGTTCGGGTGATTGATGTACAAGGCATTTCCGTAGCCGGTTGGCGAAATCGAGATCCTGGCAATGTAGCCATCGGCGGCCGCGAAAACCGGAAGGCCGGTCTTTCCCTGTGTTTTGATGTCAATTCCGGCGTGAAAATGGTTGGGGCGCAATTCGGCAAAATTTCCGGCCAAAAACATGGGGATCCTGACCGGGGCACTGTAATAATCAGGGTCGATAGGTTTGAGCGGTTGCGAACAGGCTGAGAACCCGATAACAAGAAATAGAACTGTTTTCAGAAATTGTTTCATGGACGCTAATTTGAAATGCGAAATTATAAAAACTTATTGGTGTGATGTGCAAACAGGCATGTTTGGTTTAAATTGAAATTAGTTGGTTGCAGATTTCATGTATTGGCCAAAAATGCTAATTTTGTCGAAGAAACAAATTCCGTCGGTTTGGGGTGAGTTTTAACAAGACAATTTTATTGCAATTTATAAATCGTATTTTTGAGTGAAAGTTAACCGAAATGACTGATCCCGAGAAAAACTTACTGATCGATTTTAGGCTCAAGGTAAAGCGGATAATCGCAAAACACGAGGCGCTAAATCAGGAGAAACGCCAGTTGACAATTAAAATCGGAGAATTGGAATCAACGATTAACCAAATTCGGCAGGAAAATCGGGAAATTGAACAGAAATACAATAATTTGAAGATTGCAAAAATGTTTGTTGCATCGGACGACGAAAATAAAGATGCAAAAAACAGGATACAAAAATTAGTGCGGGAAATTGATAAATGTATTGCTCTTTTAAACAAGTAATACACAGATAAATGACAGAGAAGCTTTCTATAAATATTAAAATCGACGGGCGAAATTATCCGCTGAAAGTTGATCGGGAAAATGAAGAAAAATACAGGAAAGCTGCCAAAATAATTAACGATATCGTTCTTCAATACCGTCAAAAGTATGTCACAAGCGATTCTCAGGATGTGTTGGCGATGACAGCCATTCAGTTTGTCCTGAAATCAATTGAGCTCGAAGAAAAGGTTGATCGTTCGCCCTTGTTTGATGAGTTGAAGAAACTCGACGAAGAACTGGGCGATTATTTGTCATTGAAGGAATAAATTTTATCATATCATATAAAACCCGCATTTTTTATTTAAATTCCGGCACCGTCAGGGGGTATCCGGTTTTTGAATTAAAAATGCGGGTTTATTAGTATAAACAAGTTTAATAACTAACAAATGGAGATTATATATGCCATATCTGGCCTTTTAGGTGGTGGGGTCCTCTCATATTTTATGTGGGACAAAGCCCTGAAAAGTAAAAAACGAAAAATTGTCACCGAAGCTGAAGCTGAAGGCGAAGTTATAAAGAAGGATAAAATCCTTCAGGCCAAAGAGAAATTTCTTCAGCTAAAATCTGAACATGAAGAATACATCAATGAAAAGAACGGCAAGATCAACGGGTTCGAAACGAAACTAAAACAACGCGAAACAGCTATTAATCAGCGCAGAGACGAACTTAGCCGCCAGGTAAAGGATTTTGAAACTTCAAAACATGAAGTGGAAGTTATCCGCGAAAATCTGAATACGCAGCTCGAGCTGCTTGAAAAGAAGGAACATGAAATTGAAAGCCTTCACCGCCAACAGGTTGAAAAACTCGAAGTTCTATCCGGAATGTCGGCTGATGAAGCAAAAGCGCAGTTGGTTGAGTCGCTGAAGAACGAGGCAAAAACTGAAGCCATGTCGTACATCAACGAAATTATGGAAGAGGCCAAACTTTCGGCCAACAAGGAAGCTAAAAAAGTGGTGGTAAAAACTATTCAACGGGTTGCAACCGAAACCGCCATCGAAAATTCGGTAACAATTTTCCACATCGAAAGCGATGAAATTAAGGGTCGCATCATCGGACGTGAAGGCCGTAACATCCGGGCGCTGGAAGCTGCCACCGGAGTTGAAATTATTGTGGACGATACTCCTGAAGCCATTGTACTTTCAGGATTTGATCCGGTCCGCCGCGAAATTGCCCGTCTGGCCCTGCATCAACTGGTTACCGACGGACGTATCCATCCGGCCCGCATTGAGGAAGTGGTCGAAAAAGTACGCAAACAGGTTGAAGAAGAAATTATCGAAACAGGTAAACGGACGACCATCGATTTGGGTATTCACGGGTTGCATCCCGAATTGATCCGCATGATCGGTAAAATGAAATACCGTTCATCGTATGGACAAAACTTGTTGCAACACTCCCGCGAAGTTGCCAATTTATGTGCAATAATGGCAACCGAATTGGGCCTGAATGCCAAAGCCGCCAAACGCGCCGGATTACTTCATGATATTGGGAAAGTGCCCGATGATGAGCCGGAATTGCCGCACGCAGTACTCGGAATGAAACTGGCCGAACGGTTCAAGGAAAAACCGGATATTTGCAATGCCATTGGCGCTCACCACGACGAAGTTGAAATGACCACCTTGCTTGCTCCGATTGTTCAGGTTTGTGATGCCATTTCTGGCGCACGCCCCGGAGCACGTCGTGAAGTGGTTGAATCGTACATCAAACGGTTGAAAACACTCGAAGAATTAGCCCTTTCTTATCCGGGAGTCCTGAAAACTTATGCCATTCAGGCCGGACGTGAGTTGCGCGTAATTGTTGGAAGTGACAAGATCGGCGATAAAGAATCGGAACAACTTTCATTCGATATTGCAAAACGAATTCAGGATGAGATGACCTATCCCGGACAAATTAAAATCACGGTGATCCGCGAAATGCGGGCGATCAGCTACGCAAAATAGGATCAATAAATATTCCTGAAAAGGCTGTCAGTCGTTCGATTGACGGCCTTTTTTGGTATGGGTCGCACAGGGAAAGAATTCAAGAAAATGGACTTAGGACAACTTCGCTCAAAATTAAGTCCAATTTGATGGGAAATTCAAAGGAAAACATCGGTTGCATGGTCCGTAAAACCGCCTTAATTCACGTAATTCCGGTAACGAAAGTATATTTTAAGGCAGGCCAATTGTGTGAAATTTACCTTTAGGAAAAATATTAGGCGCAGAAGGGTGAAAATAAAAAAGGGACCGTTTAAGTCCCTCATTTTATGTTTTTTAAATGAAATTCGATCACATAAAATCCCAGTAATGCACTTCGGCTTCGGTTTCCTTGTCCGACTCCTGGAGCCAGTAGGACGGTGTCACTTTTTTGCCTGAAACGCTTTTCAAGCGCCGCTTGTAAACGTCAACGACCGGATTAAATAACAAGTCGGTAACTCCTATTTTAAATGTTTCAGATTCACCTTCCGAAGCTGTTTTTACCGTGTATCCGTTTAACTCAAGCAATTTTCTAAGAAATTCAGTCCGTTCAGGCGAAACCCCTTTTTCGACCAGCGAACAACGTACACCGTCAATTTCTTCGATAATGTGTTTTCCTTTATTGAGGGCCATTTTAAAAGTCTTATTAGTTTAGAAACAGTTGGCTGATGCTGCGGATGTATTCAAAAATATCGCTTGCAAAACCGATAATAAAGATGCCTGCAACACACATGATCAAAGCAATGCGCATCGTATTTGAACTGCGGAATGCTGGTATGGGTTCATCGTTTTGGTCGATGAACATGGCTTTCACCACGCGCAGGTAATAATACAATGAAATGGTTGCATTCAGAACTGCGATCAAAACCAGAATGAAATAACCTTTTCCGGCAGCAGCAGTGAATAGAAAGAATTTACCAAAGAACCCGGCAACTGGTGGAATTCCGGCCAGCGAGAACAACGAGAGTGTCATCAGCAGGCTGAGCTTTGGATTTGTTTTGTATAAGCCATTGTATCCTGAAATGGTTTCGACTCCTGAAAAATCATGGACAGCCGCAACAACACCGAAAGCACCAAGGTTGGTGAACACGTATATCAGGACGAAATAAACGATTGAAGTCATTCCCAACTCTCCGGCACCTAAAACCCCCAGGAGGATAAACCCGGCCTGGGCAATGGACGAAAAGGCCAGAAAACGCTTGATGTTATCCTGGCGCAAGGCAAACAGGTTGGCCAGTGTCATGGTAAATACGGCCAGCGTGTAAATGATCGGCTGCCACAGCGTGACAATATTTTTGAAAACAGTGAACAGGATGATGGCAAAAATGAAAGCTGCGGCACCTTTCGAAACAACTGAAAGATATGAAGTTACATTAACCGGGGCGCCTTCGTAAACGTCAGCCGTCCAAAAATGGAAAGGCACCAGGGAGATTTTAAAACCCATTCCGCTCACAAAGAAAATGAATCCAAGGGCAATCATCGCATTTGGCGCTACTTTGGTGGCGATGTCGGCAAAATAAATTGATCCGGTGGCGCCATACAGCATTGAAACCCCGAACAAAAGGATTCCTGAAGAAAGAGCAGATGATAAGATCAGCTTGATACCTGCCTCAGCCGAACGGCTTTTCATTTTATCGAATGCGGCCAGCCCGGCAATTGGAATGGTAGCCGTTTCGAGCCCGATGTAAAAAATCAGGAAATCGCCTGCCGAGATCATAAAGTTCATCCCAATCAGAGTTGAAATGGTCAGGATAAAATATTCAGTGATTTTGTCGAGGTTTTCGGGTTTTCTGAGCCATCCTTCAGCTTGAAGAAAGATAATCAGCACAGCCATGTTCAGGATGTTTTTCATGAAAACCGTTAGCTGGCTTGATTGAAATGATCCACCGAACAGCGTCCCGGTTTGGCCCGGAATAAACCCAATGATGGTTATCAGGGCAAAAAGTCCGATTGAGAACGGTATTAAGCGGGCTTTGTTCTTTTCGCTGGTCGAAACTTCTGCAATTAAAACTACCACTGCCACAATGATGAGCAGTAGTTCGTGTCGCATGAGAATAAATTGTCCGAGATCCATAATTTTCGGTATTTTGGCCTCCCCGCAACCCCTCCCTGCTTCGCCGTCAGGCGGGCACAGGGAGGGGGAGTTGGAATGCTTTGTTTATTTCGTTATTTCTTTTTTCAATTTTTCTTTTAAGTCCGCCTTTTGGGTGATTAGAATGGCATTGCCATTGCCAGTCTTTCAACGATTGGTTTCAGGCTGGCCAGAATGGTATCCGACAACCAAAGTGGCGCAATACCAATAGCAGCAACTGCCAGAACCAATGTAACCGTACTTAGTTTTTCAAACCATTTGGCATCAGTCAGGTGTTCGTGATGTTTATCGATGATTGGGCCAAGCAATATTTTGCCAACAACGCGTAAAATATAAACTGCTGTGATTACGATGGAAGAAGCAACAATAACGGTAACCACCCGGTGGAACATATCGTGGTGTTGGAATGCACCAACAAAAACAGTCATTTCGGCCACAAATCCGCTCAGTCCAGGAAGTCCCAAAGAAGCGAACCCGGCGATCATATAAACAACAGCAAGGAAAGGGATAACTTTCATCAATCCGCCCATTTCGTTAATATTCCGTGTGTGTGTCCTTCCGTAAATCATTCCGATCAGGGCAAAGAAAAGGGCTGTCATCAAACCGTGTGAAATCATCTGAAGGATTGCCCCGTCCATTCCGGTTTGGTTCATCATCAGGAGGGCAAAAATGACCAGCCCGCAATGGCTTACCGATGAGTAGGCATTGATAAATTTCAGGTCGGTTTGCCAGATGGCGCCGAAAGCGCCGTAAACCACACTGATGGTGGTCAGGATAATGAAAATCCATGCCATTTCGTTGGCGGCTTCAGGCATCAGGAACATGGCCACGCGGAAACATCCGTAACCTCCCAGTTTCATCAGAACCCCGGCATGGAGCATCGAAACTGCTGTTGGCGCCGAGGCATGGCCATCGGGCGACCAGGTGTGGAAGGGGAACAAAGCTCCAAGGATTCCGAACCCAACAAATGTGAACGGAAAAAAGAAACGTTGCGCCTGAAGGGACATTTTTATTTTTGAAATTTCAATAATGTTGAACGTGAGCGGGCCGCCGTTTGGGGCCGAGTTGTAATAGATTCCGAAGATCCCGACCATGAGCAGGGCCGAGCCTCCCATCAGCATCAAGGTCAGTTTCATGGCCGAACTTTCTTTTGGGCCGGTTCCCCAGATCCCGATCAACAAATACATCGGGATTACCGCCAATTCATAAAACAGGAACATGGTAAACAGGTCGAGCGAAATGAAGAACCCGTAAACCCCGGTGGCCAGCAAGATCAGCGAAATAAAGAACTCGCGTGAAAGGTATTCCATTTCCCACGAAGCAAAAATCCCGGCAAAAACCACAATTGAAGTCAGGCACAACATGGCCACCGCAATTCCATCAACACCAATGAAGTAATGGATGTTCAGGCTTTTAAACCAGGTATAATCTGCGGTAAACATCATTTCGTGCATGTTGCCGGTTTTTCTTGCCCCCAGGTACATGAACAAAAGTACTGCTGTGGTAATGAGCTGAATTCCCATACCAATTGCCGATGCCAGCCTGGCACCTTTTAAGTCTTTCGTAAACAGGATACTGATGATGGTCAGGATCGGGATTACTACTAATAAAGTCAGAATATTCATCCGAATATATTTTAGTTTTTAATTTTAAATATCACTCAAGAAAAAAGAAAGTGGGTGGTAAAGATCCTCGATGTCTGGTATTCCCTGTTCACTTTTTTCTTATCTCTCATTGCTTTTTCCTGTTTTTTTACATCAATAAATAGATCATCGAAAGTGCCAGTGCAAGCGTTCCGGCCACGAACATGAAGGCGTATTGCTGCAACTGGCCCGACTGCATTTCTTTAATCTGGTATGAAACCTTTTCGGTCACCAGCCCAATCCCAACCATGAACCCATCAACGATGTGGCGGTCGAACCAGGCTATCGGGCGTGATATGTAATTGAAAATGATCTTCTTGGTCACAAACAAATAAATTTCATCGAAATAAAATTTGTTGTAGGTCGCAGTGTATAAAATTCCGAATTTGGCAGCCATTTTTGCCGGGATGGTACTTTCTTTTTTGTACAGGATCCAGGCCATGGCAATGCCGAATAAACCAATCAGGACCGAAGGAATAGCTACCGCATAGTTCATTTCTGATTCGAAGCCCATTTTGTCGGAAGTTACCAAATTATGGAACGGTAAAAATCCTGAAAAAACAGAAGCAAATGCCAGGAACATCAATGGAAATGCCATGGTCATCGGGCTTTCGTGCGGTGTATGATGGTAATGGCGGTCTTTCCCCCAGAATACGCTGAAATACAAACGGAACATATAGAATGCGGTTAACCCGGCAACCAGGTACTCGACAACAAACAAAAGCGTGTTGTGGTGCAGGGCTGCAACCAGAATTTCATCTTTACTGAAGAATCCTGAAAATGGCGGAACTCCGGCAATGGTTAAACAGGCTATCAGGAAAGTAATGTGTGTAATGGGCAGGTATTTGCGCAGTCCGCCCATGTCGTACATGTAATTTGAATGAACGGCATGAATGATTGAACCGGCACCAAGGAACAGCAAGGCTTTAAACATGGCGTGTGTAAACAGGTGGAACATGGAAGCCATGAAACCAAGGCCTTCTTCGCCACCGTAGCCTGAAACACCAAGGCTCAACATCATGTAACCCAGTTGCGACAAGGTTGAGAATGCCAGGACCCGTTTAATATCGTATTGAGTGATGGCAATTACAGCCGCAAAAAGCGACGTGAAACCACCAACGTATGCAATTATTTCCTGAGTTGCAGGTGCCTGAAAATGGATAACCGGAAACATGCGGGCAACCAGGAACACGCCGGCAACAACCATGGTTGCGGCATGGATCAATGCTGAAACGGGGGTCGGGCCTTCCATGGCATCGGGCAGCCAGATGTGCAGCGGGAACATGGCCGACTTACCGGCGCCACCAATAAAAATAAGGGTCGTGGCCCAGGTTAATGCCGAAATGCCCATGAAACTCATCGAAGCGGCGCTGGCGAAAATTGTAGTGCCAGGCTGGGTGAGTTTGGCGAAATCGAAAGTACCGGTGACAAACGAAAGGATTAGGATTCCAATCAGGAAGCCCAGATCGGCAAACCGGGTAACAATAAATGCTTTTTTCGAAGCTGCAACAGCCGATGGTTTCTGGTAGTAAAATCCAATCAGGAGGAATGAACTGACACCTACCAATTCCCAGAAAATATACATCTGGAAAATGTTGGTGGCAATCACCAAACCGAGCATCGAAAATGTGAACAACGAGAGAAAAGCATAGAAACGGGCAAACCCGGTTTCACCTTTCATGTAGCCCAGACTGTAAATGTGGACCATAAACGAAATGGTGGTTACCACTACCAGCATCATTACCGAAATCGGGTCGAGCAAAATTCCCATCTTGATGATCAGGGTTTCAGTGAACTTTAACCAGGTCATTTCCATCGGGATGATGGTTTGAAAACCTTCAGGTCCATGCGGAGTGCCCCAAAAATAGGTTATTGCGGTAAGGAGTGAAAGTGTAAACGAAATTCCCATTCCAACCGTTCCGATTACTCCGGAAACGATGGGCTTCCATTTCATCCCCAGTAATCCGGTGACCAGAAACAGTACCAGCGGGATCAGGGGAATTAATATTGTGTAGGCAAATCCTGTCATTGTACTTAGTATTTAGTATTTCATTTCATTTACGTTTTCAACATCAATATTATTCAGGTTCCTGTAAATATTGATAATCAGTGCAATGGCAACTGATGCTTCTGCCGCAGCGATGCCCACAATAAAAAGAGAGAAGAATTGTCCCTGCAATTGATCGGGGTATAAATACCGGTTGAAAACAACAAAATTGATGTTTACCGAATTCAGGATAAGTTCAACGGCCATCAACATGGTAATCAGGTTGCGGCGGATAATGAAACCGCAAACCCCGATGAAAAACATGATCGTGCTTACGATTAAAAAGTGTTCGATTGGTATTCCCTGAATCATATTTCTGAATTTTTATTTTTTTCCTTTTTGGCAACTACAATGGCGGCAATCATGGCGGCCAGCAGTAAAATACTGATCAACTCGAAAGGGAGGACGTATCCGTTCTTTCCGGTGCTCAACAGTTGGTTTCCGATGACAGTCATGTCAACAGGCAGTTCAGGTGCTGAATTTGTCTGAAACGGGTGGGAGAGGAGGGTGGTAATTGCCAGCCCGCCACCAACTAAAGCAACACTGAGCCCCATCAGGAGATTAACCAGCTTGGGTTTCTTGAACCGGTGCGAGATATGGTGGGTTAGCAGGATACTGAAGATGATCAGGACCACAATACCCCCGGCGTACAAAGTGAGCTGGACAGCGGCCATAAATTGGTAGTTCAGCATGAAATACATACCTGAAGTGGCCAGCAAAACGCAAAGCAGGTAAACTGCGGCCCTCAATATTCTTCGTGTTGTGATCGTCAAAAGCGAACAGATCAGGATAATTCCTGCAAACAGGTAAAACATGAATACATTCATTATTTAGCCTCCTTTCTGATTTTTGAACCCGGCTGGTTCAAAACTTTGGTGAGTTTATTCCGGTCAAATACGGCATGTTCGAATTTCTGGCCAAAAGCCAGTGCATTCGATGGGCAGGTTTTTACACACAAACCACAAAAGGTACACATCGAAAGATGGTAAATGTGCTTATCGATCACCCGCTCCATTTTGCCTTCAGCATTGGCAACCCGGTCGGTTAAAATTTCGATCGACCCGTTCGGGCAGTTCATTTCGCAGATTCCGCAACCGGTGCAGGCATGCTCGTTGTTTTCATCGTGAGGCATGATAACTTCTCCTTTGAACTCGTCAAACATTTTCAGGGTTTTCCGGTTTTCAGGATATTGCTGGGTTACAATTGCCCCGGGGCTGAAAAAGTATTTCCCGGTGATGCGCATTCCTGCCCAAAGCGAAGAAATCCCTTTAAACAGGTCGGTAAAATATTCGATTATACTATTCATCGGTTTTGATTAAAAATGCCAGCCCATCAGTACGATGAAGGCAATTAATACAATGTTGAACAAACTGATTGGTAGAAGGTATTTCCATTCCAAAGTCAATAACTGGTCAATCCTCAAACGTGGGAAAGTCCATTTAAACCACATGATTATCCAAATGATAAAGAATGTTTTCGAGAAAAACCATACCGCCGACGGAATGTAATTCATTATCTGGTTGAAGCCTTCCCAGTTCCCAATATGAAATGGCATCCATCCGCCAAGGAATACCGTGGCTCCCAAGGCTGCCACAATAAACATGTTCATGTATTCGGCCAGGAAGAAAAAGGCGAACTTGATTCCTGAATATTCGGTATGGAAACCGGCAGTCAATTCCGATTCAGCTTCAGCCAAATCGAACGGCCCGCGGTTGATTTCAGCGGTACTGGCAATCAGGAAAATAACAAATGAAATAAAAGCCGGGATGTGGCCTTTAAAAATCCACCATCCGTTGGCCTGGCTTTCAACAATTCCTGAAAGCTGCATGGTTCCTGAAAAAACCACAATCGCCAGCAGCGAAAGCCCGACTGAAAGTTCGTAGCTCACAATTTGCGCCCCGCTTCGCATGGCCCCGATCAGCGAATATTTGCTGTTGCTCGACCATCCGGCAAGTAAAATACCGATAACGCTGAGTGACGACACGGCCATTACATAAAATACACCAATATTGAAATCAATAGCCTGAAGTCCTTTGGCATAAGGCAAAGCGGCCAGTGCAAGGAAAGAGCAGATGATTACGATAAATGGCGCCAGATTGAAAAGCAATGGGTCTGATTTGCGGATTGGGATCAACTCCTTCATCAACAGTTTAATCAAATCGGCAATGGTTTGTACGATACCATAGGGACCAACGCGGTTTGGACCAACGCGGTTCTGCATAAAAGCACAAACTTTACGTTCGGCATACACCAGGAACAACCCGAGCAATGCGTACATCAAAAGGAAAGCCAATCCGACCAGGACCAATTCGGTAAAAGTGACCCATCCGGACGACATCAGGCCTGAAAGCCAGGCGTGAATCGAGCCGGTAAGTGTCGAAAAATCGTAGATGTTTGATGACATATTTGTGTTCATTTATCGGTCAATATCAGGGATTACAAGGTCGAGCGAACCGCTGATGGCAATCAGGTCGGCAATTTTATGTCCGGCAGTAATTTCGTTCATTACAAACAAGTTGCTGAAGTTTGGTGTCCGGAACCTCATGCGCAATGGCGATTTATTTCCGTCGCTCACCGCATAAACGGCCAGTTCTCCACGGGCAGTTTCAACCCTCCGGAAATATTCGCCAGCCGGAAGTTTGATGATTGGCTTCATTTTGGCAGTGAAATCGCCTTCAGGAATATTGTCAACAAGTTGTTCCAAAATGCTGAGCGATTCCCACATTTCGGCAATCCTGACTTTGTAACGGGCAAACGTATCGCAGCCGGTTTCCAGGATTTCGTTGAACTGAACTTTATCGTAAACTCCGTAAGGTGCAATTTTGCGGACATCGCACGAATAGTTTGAACCACGCCCTGATGGGCCGGTAACTCCGTATCCGATAGCCGTTTCTTTGCTCATGTGGCCAATTCCTTTGGTTCGGTTCTGGAAAATCACGTTGCCGGTGAGCAACTGGTCGTATTCAGGCAATTTTTTCCTGAAGTATTTGATAAATTCTTTGATGCGTTTCTGGAAATTTGGATGAACGTCGTGCATCAACCCGCCAGGCATAACAAAACTGTGGAGTAACCTCGACCCGAACGATTCTTCAAAGATGTCGAGAATGTGCTCGCGGTCGCGCAGTCCGTAGAAAAAGGAAGTTAATGCGCCAAGGTCCATCCCAAAAGCACACCACCACAATTGGTGCGACGCAATCCGGTTTAATTCGTCGAGAATGGTGCGGATGTATTTAACACGCTCCGGAACTTCAACCTGAAGGGCATCTTCAACAAGCAGGCACACGGCCTCGTTGTTGATGTGTGCCGAAAGGTAATCCATCCGGTCGGTCAGGTGGATAATCTGCGGATAGGTAATGGCTTCGCACATCTTTTCAATTCCACGGTGAATGTATCCAATGTGTGGAATCAGGTATTTGACGGTCTCACCTTTCAGGCAAACTTCAAACCTCAAAACTCCGTGGGTTGAAGGGTGTTGCGGACCCATATTGATAATGTAGTCCTCATTTTCCCCAACAATCACATCTTTTATAATTTCATCACTCATACATTGAGTATTAACGTTCAATAATATTTATTTCGTCGCGGAAATCTTTGCGGAGCGGGTATCCGTAGTCATCTTCCAGGAAAAAGCGTTTCAGGTTGGGATGGTTGTTAAACCGTACCCCGAAAAGATCAAAAACTTCGCGTTCAAAATATTCGGCAGTCGGGTACAAGGCCGTTAAACTGTCAACGTTTGGGTTTTCACGATCAGCGATCAACGATTTCAGAACAACCAAATGCCTGAAATCGGTCGATTCGAGGTGATAAACCACGGTGAAATGAGTCGTGAAGTCAACTGCGGTATGGTTGATCAGGTAATTGAACGCAGTTCGTTTATCTGATTTTAAATTCCCTGCCAAAGCAAATAATTTTTCCGCCGGAACAATAACTTCCAGCAATTGAGTTCCTTCCGGAAACCCGGCTTCAGGTTCAAATCCCCTGATAATATCGGTTAATTCTTGTCTGTTTAGCATGTTCTGAAATAATTAGAGCAACCTTTCTGTTGAATCTTCAGCGTCAAAAACCGAATCGCCTTTAATTTTTCGCTGCAATTGCATCACGCCATAAAGAAGCGCTTCCGGTCGTGGCGGGCATCCGGGGACATAAACATCAACCGGAAGGATGTGATCGACGCCACGCACAACTGAATACGAATTGTAGAAAAAAGGTCCCCCCGAAACGGCACATGCGCCCATGGCAATCACGTATTTCGGGTCGGGCATCTGGTCGTACAAACGTTTCAGCACCGGGGCCATCTTTTGATTGATGGTTCCTGCAATAACGATCACATCGGCCTGACGTGGCGAAGGACGGTAAACTTCAATACCGAAACGGGCAAAATCGTGCCTGGAAGCTCCGGCAGCCATCATCTCAATCCCGCAACAACTGGTTGCAAAGGTGAGTGGCCATATCGAGTTTGAAAGGCCCCAGTTCAGAACTGCGTCAATACTGGTCATGAAGACATTGCCTCCTGACTTTTTTAAGAGTTCGAGCGATTCACTATCGCCGAAATCTTCATCTTTCATTGATTTGATTAGACCCATTTCAAAGCTCCTTTTTTCCATGCATACAATAGTCCGAGACCAAGTATGAAGAAGAAAATAATGATTTCGATAAATGCCCTCATCCCAATTGTTTTCATCACTACGCCCCACGGGAATAGGAACACGGTTTCAACGTCGAAAACCAGGTAAATGATGGCGAAAAGGTAATATCCCACGTTGAACTGAATCCATGCCGGGCCCTCAGTAGGAATACCGCATTCGTAAGGTTCTGATTTAACGGGATTTAACGAACTTGGCGCAACAAGGGTTGCGAAGATAATTGCACCACCCACAAGGATGACCGCAACTATAAAAAAGAGAATTAGTGATTCACTTTCCATATCTTTAAAGATCTGTATTATTTCACAAGCTGAAAATGACCGTGCAAAAGTAATTTTTTCAGGTTAGTACCAAACTTTTTCTGGAAGAAATTTCTGTTGATATTTCGCAAGTCTTTCGATTGGAAATTATTTTCAAGCAAAATGTAGCGTTTTTTTTTGCCTGAAATTTTTAGGATAGCACCCCGTCTTATCACGGTCTTTGCCTATCCCATTTTTTAAATGGAGGGTGAATATTGGGTTTTCCCAGTATTTATAGCCAAGGCAATTTTTAAAGTTATTAAGCTGAGTAATATACGTTTAATGAAACAATTTTGGTTGTTTTGCAAATCGGGCAAATACATTCCTGGCCTTCGAAAACATTAAAATTGGCTTTGCACGAATCGCAGCGGAACCACGATTCGTCGAAAATGTATTCACCTCCGCTGATGATCAGATCGATACCCTCGACCAGCGATTTTGCTATTTTCTTTCGGGCATTCTCATAAATGCGCGTCAGGGTTGGCCTCGAAACTTCCATGTAAACCGAGGCTTCTTTCTGAGTCAGATTTTCGTGGTCGAGCAAGCGGATGGCCTCGTATTCTTCCAGGAACAACCTGATTTTTTCATTCTTCATTTTGGTAGGGCCAAAAATTGTGAACCCTTTAATTTTGGGCGGCGTAATAATTTTTCGGTGCAGTTTTCGGCGCGACATATCAAAGTTGGTTTATTCGGTGTAACAAATAATGATCGGCAAGTACGATGGCGGCCATCGATTCTACAATCGGGACCGCGCGCGGTAAAACACAGGGATCGTGGCGTCCTTTCGGATTGATAACAATTTCATTGTCATTCCGGTCAACTGTGTTTTGTTCTTTCAACAGGGTGGCAATGGGCTTAAAAGCAACATTGAAATAAATGTCTTCGCCATTCGAAATTCCGCCCTGTATTCCTCCTGAATGGTTGGTTTTTGTCCGGATCCCGGTGTCTGTTTTGATAAAAACATCGTTGTGCTCTGAACCTGAAAGTCGGGTCCCGTCAAATCCAGATCCGTATTCAAAACCTTTTACAGCATTGATCCCCAGCATGGCAAAACCCAGATCGGCATGTAATTTATTAAAAACCGGTTCGCCCCAGCCAGCCGGAACGCCTTGAATTACTCCGGTTATCACTCCGCCAACCGTGTCGTGGTTCCTTCCGGCTTCCTCAATCCGGGAAATCATTTTTTCGGCGGTCGCGGTATCCGGGCAACGAACAATATTCGATTCGGTTTGACTTAAATCAAGCTCGGTGTACGGCTTATCCAACTGTATTTCACCAACTCTGGAAACATAGGCCTGGATGGAAACGCCGTTTTGTGACAGAAGTAATTTGGCCACGGCACCGGCAACTACCCGCGCGATGGTTTCGCGGGCCGACGAGCGGCCACCACCGCGATGGTCGCGGGTCCCATATTTCTGAATGTAAGTGTAGTCGGCATGTGATGGACGAAAGACATCTTTCAGGTCGTTGTAATCCGGCGAATGCTGGTCTTTGTTCCTGACCAGAAAGCCAATGGGCGTTCCCTGTGTTTTTCCTTCATAAATCCCGGAAACAAATTCTACCTGGTCGTTTTCGTCGCGTTGGGTCGTAATTTTCGACTGGCCCGGTTTCCGGCGGTTCAATTCATGCTGAATAAATTCCAAATCGATTTCCAAACCAGCCGGGCAGCCGTCAATAATGCCGCCAATGGCTTTTCCATGCGATTCGCCAAACGAGGTCAACCTGAAAATTTGTCCAAAGCTGTTCATCCTAAAAATCAAGTATAACGTAAAATTTGGAAAAGGTCATCAGTCATCATGAAAAATACTCAATAATTTTCCAATGTTTCTTTCCTGATGACTTTTTTCTGATGACTAAAATAAAAAAATGTTGTCCCAAAATACGAAATCCTGAAACAACATTTTAAAATATTGTGATTATCGGTTTAGCAGCCGCAACCACATCCTCCGTGACTTTCGGTACTGCAAGCCCCATCTTCGCATCCTCCGTCGTCGCAGCCACAGCTTCCTGAGCCACAACCACAGCTTGCGCTACTGGTTAAAGCAGCAATTTCTTCGTCGGTAGCTTCGCGCACTTCGATAATCTGACCTTTAAAAAACAAATTTTCGCCGGCCAATGGGTGGTTAAAGTCCATTTTTACGGTGTCGTCAGTAATTTCCAACACCATTCCGTTCAGGCGCTGGCCACTTGTGCTCATCATCGGAACTGTATTTCCAACTGCAATCATTTCATCATCAAACTCTCCGTCGATAAAGAAAATATGTTTTGGAAGGTCAACAATCGCATTTTCGTCCAGTTCGCCGTAAGCGTCAACATCCTGTAAGCCAATCTCAAAAGGGCTTCCAGAAGCCAGTCCTTCCAGATGTGATTCAAATTTCGGAAGCATCAGCCCTGCGCCAAACACAAAACTTAATGGTTTCTCGCTGGTTGCCTGCTCAATCAATTCCCCTTCAGCATCATCGTAATGTAAATCATAGGTCAGGGAAACCATTTTGTTCTTTCCTATTTTCATAGCTTTCTGTTTTTTAAATTTTAAACGTTTAATAATCGTACAAAGAAATAAAATTCGCCCGAAATACAAAAAGTATCTTTCTATTCATTTCTGTTAGTTAAGGATAACATCAGAAAACGGCTTTGGTTTAAAATATTGAAAGGGTTTCTGGTTTCTTTTGTTTCTGTTGGGCGAAGCGCTTGTTGGCTATGGGGTCACGTTCGGACCCTATTTTTTTATCAGTTTTGTTGTGGTTTGTGTCTTTCCATTGTCAGTTTTAACAAAATATATTCCTGAAATCAGATTGTTCAGGCCTGTAATCGATTGGTTGTTCGATACATTGAAATATTCAGCCACTATTTTTCCTGAAATGGTTGAAACCGTCAGGTGTGCCTGGTCGGTAATTCCCGAAATTGTTAGCCGGTCGGTAAACGGGTTGGGATAAATCCGGGCCTGGGCCTGATGGGTTTCAGGAGTGGCAGTAGGAAACTGTTGGTTCAGGTTGTCGATGCAGAAATAGCCCGGTGTATTCATGTAACCGAAACTGTTGTCGCTCGAAACCAGGCTGAACCGTAACTTTTTTGCTTCTTTCAGCTTGCTTAAATCTACCCAGGTCCATTTGTTCAGGATGTAGTCTTGCGTGTTGTCTGCAAAACGAAAGTCGGCCAGGTAAAAATTTACGGTGTCAACAGGTTGGCCAGCCGGATCGAGGGCTTCAATAATCAGTTTGAAATAATCGGGATCGTTGCCGCTTAGGCCACCAAACTTCTTGGCGAAGGCATCGCCGTTTTTCATCGACAAATAAGCGTACGTTGAATTGGTGACATAAAACCCGTTGGTTTTACCGCTCGCTGAAAGTTCAATTTCGGCTGTCGGGACCGGGTAGCAGACGGCATAATTGGCGCTGCCCAGGCATCCAATCCCGGTGATGGCGCTGTACTGGTTTTGGTACCCCGATGTGGTTACATCCGTCATATCCGAGTAGGCGAACCCGCTCCAACTGTTCCACTGGGCATCGAATGAGTTGTAAAAAGTGAATTCGCCACTTTTAAAACTTCCGGAGCCGTCGGAACCGTTCCAGAAGGTTTCCGGGGCGAGTTTTAAATCTTCGAACGTGGCAACTGTTTGTGCCTTGGCAATAAATACGAGAAAGATGGCAACCAGTGCCAGGTAAATGTGTTTCATTATGTAATAATTTTGAAGGTTTTTCAAAACAATTACAATACGCAAAACTGCTGAAATAACCGAAAAGGATGATCGTTTGGTTACTCCAAGCTTTTTCTCCCGAAAGCTTTGAATATTGTATCACGGATGGCAGGTCTTCTGGCTTACTCTATTTTTGCGGCCTTCCCATCCTCAATACTTTCAGGACAGTGGCGTGTGGTGCAAAAATTCTTCAGAGTTTACAGCTGCGGGTACAGCTCCGGATTTTAACCGGATTCCCTCTTGATACTGAAAACAGCATCACCATTCCGGCGGCTAAGGTAAGCCAAAAAAGGTTTCAGGAATAGGAAAACCAAAAGAATGTCAGGAAAAAATATGAACAGAAAGCTAATTCGGTTGATAACTGAAATCAGGAAGTTGCCAGCCTTGCCGTTTTGAAGGTAAAAAATTTCTGGGTGAAATAACTGTAAATAACTACAATACCGGTAGTTATGATCTTGGCGAGCGTGGGCCACAAGCCACCAAATTCGACCAGTACTTTCAGGAATACGTAATTCAGAAAAATTGAGCCTGAAACTGAAATCATGTAGCGGGCAAACTGAATATGCCCACGGATGGGGGAATTGGTAAAGGTGATGAACTTGGCAAAAAGGAAGCCTGTGAAAAATGTAACTGGGAAAACAAGCAGAAATGCGGCTATATGCGGGCTGATGGATACTACCTGTAAATCAATGACTTGCTTGTCGATGACAAAATTGTAGCAAATAAAATAAAGAAAAATGTCGAGTACGGTGTTAAAACCTCCGGTGGCCGCGTACCTGAAGGTTTCTAATGGGATATATCCGCGAAAGGGGGTGTAAAAATAGTCGATAACCTGAATGATTATTAACCGGATATTCTTTGCCAGATTTCGCATAGTTCAGAAGGGATTTCGATTTGTTTTTTTTGATGTTTCAGGCAAAGTAAAGTTTGCCAGCTTTCAGCTTTCAATTTTGGTTTATTCCACAAAATAAAGATAAAAGATTGAAATACGGATCAACCGGTGCTGAAATGTTAAAAAACAATTGATTTGCCGTTTCTGAATTCCTGAAAACCGGAGCCCGACTTAGGAAAGTAACCGAAGTGAAGTGCCAAAGTATAAAAGAAAAGCATTCTTCATCGTTCCTGCTTTTCTGGATGGGAATACCGGATCATTATAATACTCAGGAACTTTGGTGCTTGCTTTCAGGAACGACTATCGCTTGTCGGATTGACATTAAAACTGTTTTCATCAGCTTTCTCTTTTCCCGTGCAGCAACAGGTTTACCGCATCGCCAAGCGAACCGGCGCGGATCACTTCCCCGGAGTTGACAAAGTAGATTTCATCGGCATTTTCGATGGTATTTAGCCGATGGGCAATAATCACACGGGTAGTGGAAGCTGGTAATTTATGCAGGATACTATCGAGCAATTGTTCGGTAATGGTGTCGATGTTGGCCGTTGCCTCGTCGAGGATGAGCAATTCGGGTTTTCGCAATACCGACCGCATAAAAGCGATCAGTTGTTTTTGGCCCAGGCTGATGCCATCGCCGGTAGTCTGTACTTTGGTGTCGAGTCCGGCTTCAAACCGGCTGAGCAAGCTTTCGAGCCCTGATTCATTGATAACGCGCACCAGTTCATCGTTCGATAAATCTTTGTACCCGGGGTTGCCATACAAAATATTGTCGCGGACCGTACCGGTAAACAAAAATGGTTCCTGAAGGATAAACCCGATCTTCCGGGTCCGTTCTTCCGGATGATAGGTGCGGATATCCTTACCGTCCAACAATACCATTCCATGTGTGGCATCGTACAAACGTGCAACCAGCGAGGCGGTTGTAGTTTTTCCGCCGCCTGTCGGGCCCACAAATGCGTATGTTTTTCCGCGTTCCAGATCAAAACTAACGTGGTGCAAAACTTCCTTTCCATTTGGATAACTGAAGGTTACGTCGCGGAATGAAAGGTAGGCAGGCGTTTTTTCAACAACCTGTCCTTCAATGACCGGCAGGTTCGAGTTGAGCGAAAGGATTTGCGTAATGCGGTCCCATCCGGCCATGGCAACCTGAAAATTGGCCCACAAGGCAGCAAGCTGCCTCAATGGCTGATAAAAACTGTTGATGTAGGCCAGAAACCCGATCAGGAGGCCAATAGAGAACTTCCCATCGATGATCAGGAAAATACCGAAAGCCAGCACGATCAACTGGCCAATATTTGCCGAAAGCCCGTAAACCGGTGTGAAAATATTGTTGGCCAACCCGGCGCTTACCGAAGTCGAGTAATTATTCTGATTGGCTTCTTCGAACCGTTTCCTGAAGTAATCGCGGCGGTTGTAAGCAATAATCACTTTAAAATTGTTCAGGCTCTCCTGAATTTCGGCGCTCAATCCGCCCACACTTTTCAGGTTGGCCGCGTTCTTGCTTTTCACCCAGGGCGAAAGGGCTTTGGTAAATATCCACACTACCACTGCCGGAAGCAGTGCCGCCGCCCCAAGTTCGGGGTTGATGCTCAGCAGGAAAACCCCGGCACCGAGCATGGTGAAAACGCTGCTGATGAATTGCATGAGCGATTGTGAGAAAAACTGGTTCAGTTTGTCGGTGTCGTTGTTGATGCGCGAAATCAGGTCGCCCACTTTATTCTGGTTAAAAAAATCAACCGGTAATTCCTGAAGTTTGTTGAACACGGCATTGCGCAAACTGAACAACATGCGTTGCCCAACACCGCCCATCATAATCATTTGCAGGTAATTGGTCACAAAAGCGGTCATGTACATGCCAAGCAAAATGGCTGAAAACACAATTACGCCATGATATTGCTTCGACTGGATGTACGTGTCGATGGTGTGCCCGATCAGGTAAGGCCCCAGCAAACTCAGCCCGGCATTGATAAAAATGATAATCATGGCCAGGATCAGGGTGCGCTTTTCTTCGTGGATCAGGTCGAGCAGTTTTTTCAGGGCCGCAACGGTCGATTTTTTCTGCGCAGTGGCATTTTCGGGCTGGTTGAGATTATAATTCATAAAAGCTGGTACTTCGTTGTGAGTCGGATATTTGCACGTATTCGGTACAGGTTTCCATTAATTCGTGGTGGGTCCCGGTGGCAATCACTTCGCCTTCCATCAGCAAAATAATCTGTTCGAAATGCCTTACCGAAGCCACTTTCTGTGTGATCGAAAGCAAAGTCAGGCCGGGATAATTTAATTCCAGGTTCGACAGGATTTTCTTCTCGGTCTGGCGATCAACGCGGGAAGTAAAATCGTCGAGCAACAAAATTTTGGGGTTTATGGCCAGTGCACGGGCCAGCATGATCCGCTGTTTTTGCCCTCCTGAAAGGCTTGTCCCACGTTCAGAAACAATGGTGTTTAGTTTCTCCGGAAGCGAGTCGATGAAATCTTTCAGTTCGGCTGTCGAAATGGCTTTTTCGAGCGATTCGTCGGTCACCTGATCACTAAATGCAATGTTTTCGCGCAGGCTCATGTTAAAAATGATGCTGTCCTGAAGCACAAATCCAACCTGACTGCGAAACGATTCCTTGTCGTAACTTTCAAGGCTTTTGCCGTCTATCAGGATTGTTCCGCTATCGGGTTTTACCATATCGGTCAGCAGGTTGAGCAACTGGCTTTTTCCGGCGGCAGTTGGGCCAATAATGGCAACTTGTGTCCCGCCTTTTACTGAAAGCGAAATTGATTTCAGGATGGGCTTTCCGCTGTACGAAAGGGAAACATTGCTCAGTTCGATGTCGCCCCGAAGTTCGGCTTTCAACGTTCCGGGTTCTTCAGGCACGGGCGCTTCCAATACTTCGTTTATCCGCTGGAAGGATGCCGATGCCTGCGCGATAATGTTGCTCATAAACCCGATCATCAGGATTGGAAAGATGAGCAGTGCCAGGTAACTGTTGAAGGCGGCAAAATCGCCCAACGACATTTCGCCGGAAATTACAAAATGCCCGCCCAACATCAGGATGGTTAACATGCCCAGGTTGGCCACAAAAGTGACGATGGGAATGAGTGTGGCAAAAAGCCTCAGGATGGAAAGCCCAAGGTCGCGGGCGTTGGTGTTGGCATCCAGAAATTTATTGTATTCAGATTGCTGCGAGTTGAGCACCCTGATGATGGCCGAACCCATGATGCTTTCGTTGATCACCTTGTTGAGCCAGTCGATGATCTCGCGGCTGCGCTTAAACAAAACCCTGACTTTCCGGAGGACGATAAAAAAAGTTCCGCCAATGATTGGGATGGTGGCGATAATCGGGACAGCCAGTTTGTAGTTGATCATAATTAGCAGCACGCAGGTGCCAATAATCATAAATACCGACGAGAAAATGGTAACTACCGCCATCGACACAAACATTTTGAGCGAATCGATGTCGGAAGTGAGGTTGGTTAAAAGTTTCGATGGGTTGGTCTTCAGGATGTATGCGTAGCTCTGTTGCGAAATTTTGTCGGAAAGTCGTGAGCGAATGTCGCGGGCAACTTTTTCGGAGGCCAAAACCTGAATGATGCTTTGTAAATAGGTGAACAGAAAAATGATGAAAGCTGCCGACAAAAATTCGAGCAGCACGGTTTCAAAAACGAAGTGCCCGGCTGTAAACGAATCGATTGCCCTGGCTATGATTTTGGGCAACAACAAGTTTACGCCGTTGCTCATCAGCGCAAAAAACACCAGGAATGCAACCATCCCACGATAGGGTTTCAGTAAACTAAATACACTGGGCTTGGAAATTTTGATTCCGTCTTTCTGATTTTTTGAAATGCTCATTCTTCGTTTATCCTTGGAGATACTAACTACAAAGAAACTGCAAAAGAGTTCAGTTTTAATAAAAAAAGTGATGAAAATGTCAGGCTTCTTCTGTTTTGCCCTTTTCCGGATAGCGGTTTAGAAAAGGTGGACGGTGCATCCGGATATGTTCACGGTACTGTTCCCGCTCTTCGGGGGTCATCTTTTCCCATTTTTCGTGCATCCTGTTCCTCATATAATTCGGATGCCCATGTCCGCCAAAGCCACCCAGCAGTAAACGCGAAAGGAGCATTAAACCGATGGTTTGCCAAAACGAAATTTCAGGCAAATGAAAAATAATGGGCATGAGCGAATTCCACAACCACATGGTAAAGTAACCAAATCCGGCAAAGGCCGCCAGGATGAGCGGTGTAAACAAATACCACCTTTTTCTGAATACTGTTTTCATCGTTTTATTTTTTAAAAGTTTATTAATTCGTCGTAAATAAGCTGCAAACGTTCGCGCAGGTACAAAACGGCATATCGTTTTCGGGAGATGAGCGTGTTCACCAGCTCGCCTGTTTGCTTTGAAATCTCTTTGAATGAAAGGCCTTTCATCTCAGAAAGTTCAAAAACCAGGCGTTGTTCATCGGGCAGCTCGCTCAATGCATTTTCGAGTTCAATCCAAACCAGCGACCGCAAATAGTCGGTTTCGGGCGTACTTCCATTGTCGAACATCAGGTTGCTCAATTCTTCGATCAGGCTTTCCCCGTCGGTTTCCGATAAAAATTCAGGCAGCGGTTCGGTTTTTTTCTTGCGGTAAAGATCGGTGATCCGGTTCCGGGCAACTGTAAACAGCCAGGCCGCCATCTGGTCGATGGGTTTTAGCAACCGGTCGGCTTCGGCCAGTTGAAAATACACTTCCTGCAAAATATCATCGGCATCTTCGCTGGAACCCACACGTTTGCGGATAAAGCCCTGTAACCGGGCGCCTTGTTTGCGGATGGTTTCAGCAATGTTTGTTTTTTCCATTTCCGGCGTTTGTATGAAAGCAACAGACGGAATGCCTGAATATGAACCTAAAACCTCAACTTCAGTCATTTTGTTTCAAATTTCGAACAAAGAATTTTCAGGAAATTCCGGGCCTGTTAACCGGCCTTTTTTTCATTCAAATCCAATTGCACAGCGTATATCGTGGAAGACGGATGAGGACTATGAATATTTTAGAAGAATTTGAAATATTTTGAAGAAAAGCTTGCTTAATGAATTTTATTCTTAAATATCAATGCTTTACGGCATTGACAGGCCTTTTGCTATCTTGACTTTTTTCCCAGGCCTGGCTTCAAGTTAATTTCAAACGCATTAACGAATTGTTATTAATTCAAAACAATTCTTAAATAAAGACAATAAGGTATTAAAATACCGGCACGTTTGAGTAGTTTCGTGGAAAATTCCTTTTTTGATCAATTAATCTGAATTAAACCTATTTCGGTCTTTCGAGTGGCGACGAAGGACTATTAACACGATTTAATGAAAAAACGGCAACAATATTTTAATGCTACTGTTTTTATTCGTTGGTTGATTCAAGCACAATTAATTATCAGAAAAAATGAAAATATATTTGGATTTTGACGGGACGGTTGTTGAACACCAATACCCAAAAATGGGGAAAAGCAATTTTGGATGTTTGGAAGTTATCAAAAAATTGCAAGATGCCGGGCACGAAATCATACTAAACAGTTACCGGGCAGATTGTAACAATGGAACGCTCGAAGAGGCCCAAAAATTATTGAATGAGCAGTGCTTTAAGCTTTTAAAAGACCCGGCTTTGCTAAATGAATTTCAAATAAAGCCGATAACAAAATATGCCCGGAACAAACTTATCCCCGGAAATTGGGACTGGAATTTTTTTAAATCAGGCAATGTCATGTTTATTGACGACAAAAGTTCAGGGATTCCACTGAAGAAAGCCGTTTGGTCCCATGGCTGGATGGTTGATTGGGAAATCGTTGATGCCCAGTTCATAGAACACGGAATCTACGAAATGACCCTCGATTTTGCCCCCAATGGCTGATCCGAACGTGAGTTCCGACTTAAGGCAACTGACTGCATGTTAAAAAGTACCAAAGAAACAAAGTGCTAAAGAAAAAGGCTTTTCATTCTTGTTTTCGCGAATGATTTAATCGTGCCTATTTTTCCTGATGTCATACGCCATTAACGATTCTCCGTGCCTGATGTACAAAACTCCGTTGTGAATGACCGGATGGGTAAAAAACTCTTTGCTTCCGCGGATTATTTTAAATGAACTGACCAGTTGCATGCCTTCAGGCTTGGGATTGACCAGGTTTACTTCTCCTTTTTCAGTATAAACGTACAACATGCCATCGGCTGAAATGGTACTTCCCCTGAACATTTTCAACGAATCGGTTACCAATCCTGAATTCATGTCGAGGCATTTCAGGTACATCTGCCGGTGAGCCGTTCCGTATATTTTATCCCCGATGCGTACAACTCCGCCCATGATGTTGTCGAACCAGGGATTGCGCCAAACTTCAGAAATAGAACTTCCGTCGTCAGAGAGTTTCAGTTTTACAGTGTGGTTACCATCGCCTTCGGTATAAATCAAGTCGTTTCCGTCAACAACCGGAATGTTCCCATGAAGGTTTCCGGCGGTATCCTGTGGCTGTGTCCACAAAAGCTGGCCGGTTTGTCCATCGAGACCAAGAAAACAATCTTCTGAAAAAGTTAGCAGCAAATCGCGGTTCCCCCGTTTGATAACAATCGGCGAATTGTAAGCTTCTACCTGGCCAACAGCCTTTTGTGCCCACACGGTTTTGCCGGTGAACCGGTTGAGCGCTACCACGTTATTTTCGGGGCCACCGGGTTGACAATAAACCAGATCGCCATTCACCAGCAACGATTCGGCGTATCCAAACATGTTGATCGTTCCTTTCAGGTCGGAAACCATGTTGAGCGACCATTTTATTGACCCGCTTTTTTTATCCAGACAGGCAATTTCACCTTTTCCGGAACTAACGTAAACGAGGTTGCCCACAACGGTTGGTGTCGATCGCGAACCCGGATAATTCTTGACCCATTCTTGGCCGAAAGCTGTTTTCCAAAGCAGTTTCCCATCCAGGTTGTAGGCATACAAATATGAAATGCTGTCGGTTTCGCCATTGATAAACAGTTGATCATCAGCAATTACCGGTGAGCCAAATCCATGCCCTGTTGAATCAACAGCCCAGAGTAATTTTGGCCCTTCGGCGGGCCACTGGGTTAACAATCCTTTGTCAGGATAAACTCCGCTACGGTTAGGCCCGCGCCACTGGCTGACTTGTTCATTCTTTTTGGTAAAAGATAGGAATAGAACGGCACTCAGGATGATTAAGAAATACTTCATTGATATTTGGTTTTTTTAATTTCTGGCTTAAAAGTAACAGGTTTTGTAAATCATTTACACAATTTCGGCTTTTTAGCTTAAAAAAATCACTTCAGGACTGAATTTGCCTTCGGTAATTGGTTGTAAAGATTATCGGTTAAGAAGCGTGTGTTTTGTAACTTTATTTCCAACAGTTTAATTTTTGGGCTTGCTGTCTCATCAAATCCGCATTGTTCATCTAAATGCCGGTAGGTTTCCTGATTGCTTCTGTTCCCTTTTTTAGTATTACGAGTTAAGTTGTTATAAATCAGTATTTAATGCTTGTTTGGGCTTGAAGATTTTTTTATTATTTACTCGCCTGAATATGACAACTTTCAATACATAAAAACGTAATAAACAATGTTAAAAGTTGAGATAAACCCACCATTAAAACTATTGTTATGAAAATCAAATTTATTGCTAGCCTGATGATTTTAATCATCATTTTTAGTTGTTCCCCAAATGAAAAACAACATAGAAAAATTGACGGTGCATGGAGCCTGGTTTCTTACCGTACAATAGCAAAAGATACCGTCGTAGGCCGATATTTAGGACAAAATGTTGTTGGATCTCAAGTTAAGATTTGGTCGAGGAACCACTTCGTTTTCGTTGGCCGGTTTAAGGTTGGTAAACAAGAGACGGATAATTATGGAGGCGGAACTTATACGTTACAAGGTAATCAATACATCGAAACCATATTGTACCATAAAAATCACCAATGGGTTGGCACTCAGCCTAAAATGCTGGTGGAAATCAAGAAGGATACCCTTTATCAGACCTGGCCGGTAAATGATTCATGGCAAATCGACAAAAGCAATTATACCATTGAAAAATATGTCAGGTTAAAATGATACCGGACATTTGCTAAAAAACAGGTAATGCACTTCGCATTACCTGTTTTTTTTTCTTCCCCTGGTTGATGAGCGTTCGCCTGAGCTCACTCCGAGATCCTGTCGGATCTTGTGATAGGCAGGTGTTTTACTTCATTCGTTCATTCCATCCGGAGCGGTCGGGTGGAGTAGGTGGTGATACTTTTTTTGGCGGGTTTTCCTGCAGTTCTTTCAGCAAAACTTCCACTGCTTTTTCGATGCACGGATCTTCGCCTTTGGCCAGTTGTTCCGGTCGGTCAACCACTTCAATGTCGGGCGAAACGCCGACACCTTCGATAACCCATTGTGAATTTTCATCATAAATCCCAAATTGTGGGACGGAAATGCTGCCGCCGTCAACCAGGCCCGCATTGCCTGAAATTCCGACCAATCCGCCCCAGGTACGGGTTCCGATCAGTTTTCCGAGTCCGGTTTTGCGGAAATAATACGGGAAAGCGTCGCCGCCAGAAGAAGAATAGCCATTGGTCAGCATCACTTTCGGACCATTGTTGGCAATCCCGGGAGTTTTCATCGGCGATAAACCATTGCGCTGCCAGTAGCTCAGCGTTTTGCGTTCGAGCAGATCGGTCATCACGTCAGGTATAAAACCTCCGCCATTGTAACGGTCGTCGATAATCAGGGCATCCTTTTCGCTGAATTCATACATGCCGTGGAAAAGTTCGCGGTTCCCTTCCACTGCGGTGTTTGGCACATAGATGTAGCCGATTTTTCCTCCTGAAAGTTTGTCAACCATAGCTCGGCGTTCGTTCACCCAGTTCAGGCTAAATAATTCCAGTTCGCTGGCAATCGGGCGAATCGTATAGGTTTTTGCACCGGCTGCTTCCGGTTTCGAATTTACGGTGATTTCAACCATTTTTCCAACGGTATTTTCCAGCAATTCGTACGGATTCATGCTGGTGTTCAGTTCGGTTCCGTTAATGGCCAGCAGGTAATCGCCTTCTTTTACGTCAACGCCCTGTTCGGTGAGCGGCGAGCGGCGATCTTCGTTCCAGTTCTCACCGGCATAAATTTTTGTGAGCTGATATTTTCCTGATGTCGGGTCGGCTTTCAGTTCGGCTCCCAGAAGCCCGGTGTCCACCCGTTTTACGCGCTCAAAATCGCCCCAGTTGTCGTAACAGTGGCTTGTGTTCGATTCCGAAATAATTTCATCGAGGATGTAATCGAGGTCGGCACGGTGGCTCACGTACTTGACCAGCGGGCTGTATCGGTCGTGAATGCCTTTCCAATCCACGCCATGAATGTTGCTTTCGTAGAAATAATCGCGGAAAATGCGCCAGGCATCGGTATAAATCTGGTTCCATTCTTTTCGCGGGTCAATTTTCATGACCAGGTCGCTCAGATCCAGTTTTCCTGCACCAGATTTTAACCCGGGTGCCAGTTTGGTGATGCCAAAATCTTCTCCTGAATGGTACATCAGCATCTTGCCGTCGGCGCTCATAATTGCCTGACCGACGTGATCCAGCACATCTTCGTCTTTCTTTTCGTCGATGCTGAATTTGTGCAACGAACCTTCCGTGATGTATAAAATGCCCCCATCCAAAGCAATCAAATTGCGGTAACTGCCCGATTTCATTGGGAAAGCAGTAATCCTGGAATTGATTCCATCGAAGTCAATTTGTACCTTAACCGGTTCATCGGCAGCAGGTTTCTCCCCGGCTTTTCTTTTCTTATCTTTTTTTACATCTTCTTTCTTCGGTTTTTCCATCTCTTTGATGGGTTCCAGATCATTTTTGTCAGGAAAGAGTTTTGGGCAGTCAGATTTTAAAGCTACCGCATAAATCCGGGTCGATTTGTTATACACGTAATTAAATTCGAAGCTCGAAAAATCGAGGTTAAAATCGCGGTCGGAAAGGAAATAGAGGTATTTGCCATCGGTCGAAAATACAGCCGATCCGTCGTTAAACCGGTCGTCGGTGAGTTGTTTATTTTCGGCAGTTTCCAGATTGTAAACCCAAACTGCACCAAGTCCGTTTGCACCTTCCTTATCGTAGGCAATCCATTTCGAATCAGGTGAAAACGAATACGAACGGATTTCTTCGCGGTCGGCATGGGTCACAACAGTTTCTTTTCCCGATGCAACATCAACCAGTTTCAATTGGAGGGTGCGGTCGAAATAAACCATGTATTTGCTGTTTGGCGACCATTCTGCGTCGTATTTCCAGGCCGAAGAACCACTGGTTAACGGGCGTGGTTTCGCACCTTCTTTGTTTTCGAGCAGGTAAATTTCGTATTCGCCCGAAGCATCAGAATAATATGAAATGTATTTGCCATCAGGCGACCAGCGTGGATAAATTTCACGAATGCCCTGTGTGTTGGTCAGGTTGTAGGTTGCCCCATTTTCAGCCGGAACCGAAAAAATATCTCCGCGTGCCGCAATCAGGGCGCGTTTGCCGGTTGGCGAAACCTCGAAACTCTGCACAAAGTCCTTCACATTCTTGTAATAAGGCACAATGTTCGGGTTATCGAAATGAATGCTGACGTTCACCTTTTCTTCTTTTCCGGTTTCGAGGTTCAGTTTGTACAAGAAGCCGCCATTTTCGAAAACCAGTTGCCCGTTTCTTCCTGAAGGCCACATGCAGTCGAAATCGGCATGTTTAGTCAGTTGTTTCAAGGCTTTTGTCTGGGTATTGTACTGATAAATGTTCAGTTTGAGGTCGCGGTCGGAAGCAAAGTAAATGTTGTCGCCAAACCAGGTTGGCAACTGGTCGGTCCCTTTGAAATCGGTAATTTGTTCCGAAGTATTTTTAACCAGGTCGTAAATCCACAAATCGGAAGCGCGGCCTCCCTTGTAGCGTTTCCAGGTGCGGAATTCGCGGTCAACCGGCGTGAAGCAGATTTTTTTGTTGTCGGGCGAAAAAACGGCGAAACCACCATTCACGATGGGAAGCGGTTTTTCCAGGCCGCCATCGAGGCTGACCATAAAATATTTCCCGTTTCGGTCGCCAAAAGTCGTACGGTTGGCGCGGATCAGGATGTTTTTGCTGTCCGAAGTCCAATCGAGCGGAATATCGTCAATGCCTCCCCTGGGGGGCATCAATCCAACCGAATTGTACCAGGTCAACTGGCGCGGGGTTCCTCCTTCAGAAGGCATCACAAAAATCTGGCGGCTTCCGGAGTACTCGCCTGAAAAGGCGATCCATTTTCCGTCCGGCGAAATTTTCGGAAAAAGTTCCATTCCCGGGTGGGAAGTCAGCCGCCGGGCTTCGCCGCCGTTGGCATCAACCGTCCAGATGTCGCCCGCATATACAAAGGCAATCAGGTTTTTGTTGATGTCGGGGTAGCGCATCAGCCGGGCTTCGTCCTGTGCATGGCTTTTCAGCGTAGAAGCCATGCACAAAAACATCATAACCAGTAGTTTGAAGTAATTTCTTAGCATTTTTTTTTTCAGAATTAAATGAAGTTGTAATGAACACATTGGTTGACGCTAATTTCAGGAAATTACATGAGAAAGCATAATTACTTTATCTTTGCCTCAAACAATTTTCTAAAATGATTCCTCGCAAAATAATTGTGGCCATCGACGGGCATTCATCGTGCGGAAAAAGCACGATTGCCAGGGCTGTGGCTACAAAATTCGGATATATTTTTATCGACAGCGGAGCCATGTACCGCGCTGTTACGCTGTTTGCACTGCGGAAAAACTTGATTTCAGCCGGGAAAGTTGAGCGGGAAAAACTCATCGGTTTGCTTCCTGAAATTCATGTCAGTTTCAGGTACAATCCTGAATTGCAAAAAAGCGACACCTATCTGAACGGCGAAAATGTGGAAGAAGAAATCAGGCAATTGCTTGTATCGCAGAATGTAAGCCCGGTGGCAACCATTGCCGAAGTTCGTGCTGCGATGGTCCGGTTGCAACGGGAAATGGGCAAAAACAAGGGAATTGTGATGGATGGCCGCGACATCGGGACAGTTGTTTTCCCGGAAGCAGAGCTGAAACTTTTTGTGACAGCCTCACCTGAAATCCGTGCCAAACGCCGGTTTGATGAATTGTCGGCCAAAGGCGAATCGGTTTCATTCGCCGAAATTCTGGAAAATGTTCAGGAGCGCGACCGGATCGATTCAACCCGTGCAGCCAGTCCGCTGCGAAAGGCCGATGATGCTTTGGTGCTGGACAACAGCAACATGACCCGCGAGGAACAATTGGAATGGGTAATAGGGAAAGTTCAGGAAAGTATAAATACTTTTTTAAAATGACTAATTTTCTATTTCGTGATCATAGAAATTGACCAAAAATCGGGATTTTGTTTCGGGGTTGTGAATGCCATCGGAAAAGCAGAGGAAACGCTGAAAACGGAAGGAACGCTTTTTTCACTCGGGCACATTGTGCACAACGAACTGGAAGTAAAACGCCTTCAGGAACTGGGTTTGCAAATTATTAACCACGATGAATTTCGGAAGCTCCGGGATTGCAAAGTGCTGATCCGTGCTCATGGCGAACCGCCTTCAACTTACGAATTTGCCCGAAAAAACAACATCCAGCTCATTGATGCAACCTGTCCGGTGGTTTTAAAACTTCAGGAGCGGGTGCGAAAAGCTTACAAGGAAATGAGCCAAAAAAACGGGCAGGTTGTCATTCTGGGCCATCGGGGGCACGCTGAAGTGACCGGACTTGCAGGCCAGACCAATGGGGATGCCCTGATTATTGACCATCCGGATGAATTTTTTAAAATCGATCTGACCCGTCCGGTGGAGGTTTTTTCGCAAACCACCAAATCGCTCAACGATTTTATGCGATTGCAGGAAAAGCTCCGTGAACACGCCAAAACGAATCAGGTTCAGACGCACGATACGGTTTGCCGCCAGGTTTCGAACCGGGTTCCGCACCTTGAAAAGTTTGTTGTCCGCTTCGGTTTGATTATTTTTGTTGGCGGACAAACAAGTTCAAATGCCAGGGTTTTGTTTGAAGTTTGCCGCAAAATGAATAGCCGTACTTACTTTGTATCTTCCGCAGAAGAGTTAGAAAAGGATTGGTTTTCAGGAATTAAGACAGTGGGCATTTGCGGGGCAACTTCAACACCGCAATGGTTGATGGAATTGGTTGCCGAAAAGATCAGACAATTTTAAACCTTCATTAATCTTTATCTTTTGTTTAACCGGATTATTCAGTTTATCCAAATACTTCAGCTTACTTTGATCTTGATTTTTCAATAGAAAACGACAGAATGATGACAATAAAAAACATGGGTAACGAACCTTCCCTGAAGCGGAAGAAATTACAAAAAATAGGTGTTTTTACTTCAGGGGGCGATGCTCCGGGAATGAATGCTGCCATTCGGGCGGTGACCCGCGCCGCAATTGCCAACAAGTTGAAAGTGGTTGGTATCCGCCGGGGATACCAGGGAATGATTGAAGGTGATTTTATTCCGCTGAAATCGAACGACGTGAGCGGGATCCTCCAGTTGGGCGGAACTATGCTGAAAACGGCACGCAGCGCTGAGTTCAGGACCCCTGAAGGCCGCGAAAAAGCCTTTCAGGAATTGAAAAAAGCCGAGATCGATGCCGTGGTGGTGATTGGAGGCGACGGTTCATTTACCGGAGCTTTGGTTATGTCGCAGGAATACGATTTCCCGTTTATTGGAATACCCGGAACCATTGACAACGACATTTATGGAACCGATTATACCATTGGTTACGACACCGCCTTGAACACCGTGGTCGAAGCTGTTGATAAAATTAAAGATACTGCCCGGTCGCACGGTCGGATTTTCTTTGTGGAAGTAATGGGCCGTGAGGCTGGTTTGCTGGCCCTGAACAGCGGAATTGCCTGTGGCGCCGAGGTTATTTTAATCCCGGAAGCGAAAGGCGATTACCATCAATTGAAAAAATTTCTGGATAAAGGATATAAAAACAAGGAAACCAGCGGGATCATTATGGTTGCCGAAGGCGATGAAGCCGGTGGCGCGATTAAAATTGCAGACGAAGTACGGAAAGAACATCCGGACCTGGATGTTCGTGTTTCAATTTTGGGTCACATTCAGCGTGGTGGAAGCCCAACCGCCAAAGACCGCGTGAATGCCACCAAGATGGGCGTCGCAGCAGTCGATGCTTTGCTCGACGACCAAAAAAGCATAATGATTGGGCTCGACAATGAAAAGATTGTTCACGTGCCTTTCAACAAGGCCGTCAAATTGAACCACAGCATCGACACCAATTTGATGGAAATACAGAAACTTCTGAATATTTAAGTGCCTGAAGTTTGAGGTGCCTATAATGCCTAAAGTCTGTACTGACAAGCAATAACTTTAGGCACTTCGAACTCTAAGTACTTTAGGCACTTAATTTATCCCTTCAATCCTGAAATACGAAATCAGCTTTTTCAGGTTTTCGGCCTGTTTTGAGATATTTTTCGAGTTCTCGGATAGTTCGAACGACGATTCGGCATTTTGCTGGGTCACCAGGTTTAGTTGCTGGATTCCCTGGTTAATTTCCTCCGAACTTGTTTTTTGTTCGGTTCCTGAAGCTGCAATTTGTCTGATCAATATGGCCGTTTGCTCAATATCCGGAATCACTTCCATCAGCTTTTCGCCGGTAGCTTTGGCCTGGAGCAGGCCGTAAACAGACAATTCGTTGATTTCCTTTGCGGCCATTTGCGAACGCTCGGCCAGTTTTTTAATTTCAGCAGCCACAACTCCAAAACCTTTTCCCTGAATTCCATAGCGAGATGCTTCGATGGCCGCATTGATGGCCAGCAAGTTGGTTTGTTTCGCAATTTCGCCAACAACCGAGATTTTTTGGGCGATATTGTCCATCGATTGGATCAAAGCTTTGGTGGCTTCGTTCCCGGCGTGGATGCCTACAGCGGCCTGTACGGCAATCATTTCTGTTTCATTGGCATTTCGGGTGTTTTGCTTGATGAGAGCCAACATTTGTTCCATCGAAGTTGAAATTTCTTCCGAAGAGGCCGCCTGGTTATTTGCCCCGCTTGACAGGTTAACCGACGATTCCATCAATTCCAGGCTGCCTTTGGCAATGGCATCCGAACTCTGGATTATTTCACTCATAATTGAGGTCAGGCGTGCCGACATGAGCGTTAACGATTCGGCTAAATCACCAATTTCATTGTTTTGTGAAATGGTCAACGTGGTATTCAGGTTGCCCGATGAAAATGATTTTACAAAATCGACACCCTTGATAATCGGGGCGGTAATTTTTCCGGCAATGAAATTGACCAGGATAAAAAGGAAAATCAGGCCCAAAATACCGGCAAATATGGCCTGGTACAGAACTCTTCGGGCATCGGCCAGAATAACCCGTGTTGGAACCTCAATGCCTATAACCCAGTTGGTTGGGTTATTGCCGAGCATGATCGGCTTTAACGATACAAAATAGGTTTCTTTGTTCTGATGATTCGTATAGGTAAAAGAATAGTCATTGTCAACCTTCAACTGGTCCATCCCGGTTTTGAAGGAAATGCTGTCGGAGGCAAGTGCCTGAAATATATTTTTTCCGGTCATCTGCTGGTCGGTGTGGGCCACAATCATCCGGTTGCCGCCGATGATGAACGACCTGGACTCCTGAAACGGTTTAACTTCCGAAATCAGTTTGTTCATTTGCTCCAGCGAAATGTCAATGCCGACCAGCCCTTCGAATTGCCCGGATTGATCCTGGATCGGTGTAAACAATGTGGTCATTAAAATACCCGATAATCCTTTGGTTACCACATCGTAATAAGGATCAATAATCATTTCCCTGTTTCGGCTCCGTGCCTGATAATAAAGGCCTTTTAATTCAGTATTGGTCGTATCGACAACCTCTTTCTGAAATTTGATCTGGTTGTTTAGCCTGAAACAAATATCGCGGATGCGCCCGTTTTTTTTGCGAAAACTGGCATCAAGTGCCCGGATTTCCCAGTAAAGGCCAACCGATAAAAAGTTGGGATGTTTTTCGAGGTTGCTGTACATCACCTGGTTGAAAAATTCGTCACGCCTTGCCGGGTCAAAATTTTTGTTGGCGCCAAATACATTGCGCATGGTGCGAGCCGATTCCATGATCCCGTTCAGGTCATCTGAAATTTTATTGCTGTATTCCCGCGTCGATCCTTTTACAATCTGAACCGCATCGGAATACGAAATTTCCGATAACCGGAAACTGATGTAACCAACGGTAACGCAGTAAATTACAGCAGATGCACTGAGAATATTAATAATCAGCTTTGTTTTAAGGTTTATTCGGGCCCGGCTCATGACAATTGGCGATTTTCTGAAGTTTAGTATTTCGGAACAATCATTTGTTTAATCAAATGAATTGTGACTAAGTTAGAATTATAATTTGATTTCTAATGTCGTCGTGACAAGGTTTTGTTGTTTAACCTCTGCCTGTGGCTTTATGAACCGACATTGTTTTGATTTCTAAAACAATATCCCCTTTTCCTTTGCCGCCGAAACGAAAACAGGTGCTTTCAACGGATCCGGGTTCAACTTTTATGCACTTTCTTTGAGCCGGATATCCAATTCCGTAATCTTTTTCGGTATTTTGCACAAATGATTCACGAGGTACTTTTTGCTGACGTTATTCTACCAATTCCGCTTGATTATCCGTTTACCTACCGGGTTCCTGCTGCTTTCCAGGCCAGCATCCGGATTGGTGCGCGGGTCATTGTTCAGTTCGGGCAGCGGAAATTTTATTCGGCGCTGGTTTATAAACTTCATCAGAACCAGCCGGTTGGCGATTTCGAGATCAAAGATCTGGATGCCATTCTGGACCTGGAACCCATTATCGACGAAAAGCAGCTCGCCCTTTGGCAATGGATTGCGAACTATTATTGCTGCACCCTCGGCGAAGTGTATAAAGCGGCTTTGCCTTCCGGCCTGAAACTCGAAAGCCAGACCAAAATCAGTCTCAATCCCGAATACCTTTCTTCCGAAGATTTGAATGACAAGGAAAGCGCGGTTTTACTTTTGCTTGAAAGCCGAAAAACAGCCAGCGTTCAGGAATTGAACCGTTTTTTAGGCCAGCAAACTTCATTTGCCATCCTGAAGTTGTTGCTTGAAAAGAATGCCGTAATCGTGGAAGAGCAGCTTCGCGAAAGTTACAAACCACGGCTGTTGCCTTGTGTCAGGCTGAACCCGGAACATTCGTCCGAAGAAAAACTACATGCTTTGCTCGATCTGCTCTCGAAAAAGGCAAAAAAACAGGAACATCTGCTGAAGGTTTTCCTGGCCGAAACGCTGTTTGGAAATTCAGGCCAGACAAGCCTGGGAAAGAAAGAATTGCTGGAAACGGCCAATACTTCGGAAGCCATCCTGAAAGCGCTGGAAGAAAAGAACATTCTCGAAATTTTTCAGGAAGAAACCGGCCGGATCGACCGTTCACAGAACGCGGAGTTGTTGATTAAAGAACTTTCGCCGGCCCAGCAGGAAGCGCATGACGAAATCCTGAAACAATTTGAAACCTGGCAAACGGTATTGCTGAATGGCGTAACTTCGAGCGGAAAAACCGAAATTTACATCCGCCTGATTGAAGAACAAATGAAACAGGGCAAACAGGTTTTGTACCTGGTTCCTGAAATTGGCCTCACCACACAGATTATTACACGGCTGAAAACGGCTTTCGGCGACCGGGCCGGAATTTACCATTCTAAATTCAACGATGCCGAACGGGTTGAAATCTGGTTCAACGTGTTGAATGAGAAATCGGGCAATACCGGACGGCAATATCAGCTCATTCTGGGCGCGCGATCGGCCATCTTCCTGCCTTTCAAAAATCTCGGATTGATTATCGTGGACGAGGAGCATGAAAATTCGTACAAGCAATTCGACCCGGCGCCGCGCTACAATGCCCGCGACATGGCCATCGTGATGGGAAATCTCCATGGGGCCAAAGTGTTGCTGGGCTCGGCAACCCCGTCGTACGAAACCTATTTCAACGCGCGCAGCAACAAATACGGACTGGTTAACCTGACCGAACGTTTTCAGGCAATTGAAATGCCCGACCTTGTTCCGGCCAACACGCAGGAAGCGCGGAAACGCAAGCAAATGCACTCGGTTTTCACGCCCGAACTGTACACCGAAATCTCGAATGCGCTGGCCAGCAACGAGCAGGTTATTCTTTTTCAGAACCGGCGTGGCTACGCGCCTTTTGTTCAGTGCGGCCAATGCGGCTGGATTCCGAAATGCAAATACTGCGATGTGAGCAAAACTTACCACAAGAACCGGTCGAGCCTGATTTGCCACTATTGCGGACATACCTCAGCAGTGCCCGCCAAATGCGAAGAATGCGGATCGGACGACATAAAACCCCGCGGTTTTGGAACCGAAAAAATTGAGGACGAAATCAGCCTGCTTTTTCCGGAAGCCCGGGTTGCCCGGATGGACCTGGATACCACGCGCGCCAAAAAAGCCTACGAACAACTGATCTGGCAGTTTGAAAACAGGCGAATTGATATTCTGGTCGGCACCCAAATGGTAACTAAAGGGCTCGATTTTGATCATGTTCGGGTGGTTGGCGTACTGAATGCCGATAATTTGCTGAATTACCCTGATTTCCGTTCGTACGAGCGAAGCTACCAGTTAATTATGCAGGTGAGTGGGAGAGCAGGGCGCAAACACAACCGTGGAAAGGTGATTGTGCAGACTTCGCAACCCAATCATCCGGTGATTCAGGATGTGATTGCCAACGATTTTGTGCGGCTTTTCAACCGGCAGATGGCCGAGCGGAAAATGTTCAGGTACCCGCCGTATTTCAGGCTGATTAA
>JBBIHV010000004.1:0-65327 GCA_037446835.1 Sunxiuqinia sp.
ATGCTCTGCATGATTCCGGCCATGATCCCTGTATTCTTCATCAGGGTAAAACCTGAATTCGGGATTAAGAAAGAAGAAGAAGAACAACAACAACAGATTCAATCCTGAAAATTAACCGCGCTTACGAACCGTTCCATCGAAAAAAACTTAACTTGGGCCATCGAAAATGAAAAAAAAATGGAAAATATGAAAACATTTATCAGCGACATCTCCGGAAAGGAATTTCCGGTTTCTGAGCGGGTTTCAGGGAAAACAATCAGATCCACGATCATGGAAATAATTCAAAAAGAAAATCCTGGATTCACGGCAGAAAAATACCTGACAATAAGCGAATTGAACCAGTTCAGGGAAAAATACACCGAAAATTTTCTGACCAAACAGGTTGGGGAGCTCACCAAATTGGAAAAGACGGTTTTAAGTTCGCTGAAAAACGACACCACCTTAACCGATAAAATTGACGGCGATGATGCACAGGCTTTTACCTTTGGACAACGCGTTGCCGACAAAGTAGCATCGTTTGGAGGCAGTTGGACTTTCATTATTTCGTTTTTCATATTCTTGGTAATCTGGATTTTAATCAACATGTTCTGGCTGGCCAACAAAGGTTTCGATCCGTACCCGTTTATTCTGCTGAACCTGATTTTATCGTGTGTCGCCGCCATGCAGGCGCCGGTAATTATGATGAGCCAGAACCGGCAGGAAGAAAAAGACCGCGAAAGGGGCAAAAACGATTACATGGTTAACCTGAAGTCTGAACTGGAGATCAGGATGTTACACGAAAAACTTGACCACCTGATTATTAACCAGCAACAAGAAGTTTTGGAAGTTCATAAAGTTCAAGTCGAAATGATGAGCGATATCCTTAAACGGCTTGAAAAGTTATAGGCCACAACCCGAATTACGTTGATAATCATTAAATTTTAAGCCGACAAAAGATGGCTGCACGACTTCTGGTTTCCATCTTCCTTCTCCTGACCAGCATTGGCCCTGTTCGTTCGCAGAATGCGAAAGACTTTACCAACCGTACCTTTCTGGAACGAATGAACAACGATTCGTCGTACCTGAAATTGAAGAAGAAGGTGGTGAACGAATATGTTCATGCACAACCGGGCCAGTGGGGCGAATTTGTAAATGGCGTTTACGAGGATTTATACACAAAGCAAAAAATCATCGCTTTCACTTTCGACGCCTGCGGAGGAGAAAAAGGCACCGGGTTCGATCAGGAATTGATTGATCTGCTGAAACGAGAAAAAGTACCGGCAACCTTTTTTGTTACCGGCCGATGGATCGATGCACATTTCACCGGATTTCTGGCCTTGAGCAAAGACACACTTTTTGAAATCGAAAACCACGGGCTAAACCACCGGCCCGGTTCGATTGATGGTGAAAGTAAATATGGGATCCGCGGCACGGCCAATGCGTCGGAAGCTTTTGATGAAATTGAGGCCAACGCCCGCAAGATTGAAGCGCTAACCGGTCGCAGGCCACATTTCTACCGTTCGGCCACTGCTTTTATTGATGAAGCCTGCGCACACCTGGCTCACGAACTGGGAATCACGGCAATAAGTTTCCAGGTTCTTTCGGGCGATGCCATTCCCAACACCCCGATTTCGGTAATTGAAGAAAATGTTCTGAAAAACATCAGGCCCGGTGCATTGGTTATTATGCACATGAACCATCCTCAATGGAACACCTGCGAAGCCATGCAAAAAATTGTACCGGAACTCCGGAAAAGGGGTTATCATTTTGCACGGCTTGAAAATTTTAAGCTAACCGATCGCAAGGGGAAACTGCAAGAAACATCACCAATTCATTGAATTTCAGCAACTGCATGTTTTTTTTCGGATTAATGCCACGGGGTTGCTGAAAAAAATCATTAAAAAAAAGTAGGGTAATGCCGATCCTGTTCGGATATAGGGTAAAATGTCATTTATTAAACGCTCATTAATTTCTTAAAGAACATGAAAACAACAATTAAAGCATTACTGGTGATCCTCACCTTCGCATTTTTCTCGTGCCAGAAAAGTAGCCAACTTTCCCCGGCAGCAATAACAACAACTGATTTGACTGCAACACAATTAAAATCGGCAACCATTACCGTAAATGACGCGGCAGTTCAAAATGTTTCGGAAGAAGCAAACTATGAAACCTATTTTTATTCGGAGTATGAACACATGCTAAGGCAACTTGCACGAGTCAGGGGCCGGCATGGCAACCTGATGGACGAACACAGCATGATGCACTACCTTGCAAGCCAGGCTCCGGTTTTAACGATCGACACGGCAGCTACCGGCTACCCGATTACAATCACGGTTGATTATGGAACCAATACCGAAACCATGAACGGACGAAAAATAAGCGGAAAAGTGGTCATCGCAATTTCGGGACCTAAAAATACCGACGGGACTACCCACACCACTTCGTACATTGGTTGCAAAATCGATTCAGTTGGCATTGATGGAACCACCACCGAAACATTTAACGGCGACAACACAACTACCCGCAAAACGACCATGACCAGCGATATAAATTTCACCCTGGCCAATGGAACTGTGGTAAACCGCACTGGCACCGATGTCAGGGAATGGCTTGCAGGTCTCAGTACCCCGCTTGAACGTTCAGACGACAAAATTCAGGTGACAGGAACAACTACGGTAAAATACTCAACCGGCGACACTTACACCAGATTGATAACCAGTCCGTTGCTTATCCTGGGCGATTGCGCCAACCCGGTTCAGGGAATTATTGATTTCAGCAAAAATGATACGCTGATTTCTGAGCTGAATTATGGAGATGGCACCTGCGACAATCTGGCCACAATGACAACCAACGGCGCTACGGTTGACATCACCCTGAAAGACCACGGTATGCCAAAAGCAAAAACTGAAGGCGAGCACATGGGTGCAGGCAAAGGCAAAGGCAACGGCAACGGCATGGGAAATGGAACAGGCAACGGCACGGATACCAGTAACGGTATGGGAAATGGCATGGGCCATTAAAAAAACACTGACAATGCGATGTTAAACGGAAAATAGATGTAAACAATTGGTGGAATTCAGACAGGGAGCCGCTGAAAAGATGGCTCTCTGTCAGGAGTTTCCGATTTCGTTCTTTCATGCACCGATCGCACCATTGAATGCAACCAACCGTCCGGCGTTCCCCGTCCACATTCCGAAACCCGCATCCCGCAACAATTTCATGCGTCGTTCATCTCGTTTCCAAATTTTCTTTTATCCTGAAAAACATTTCCTTCACACAACCGTTCATCTATTTCATACAGATGAAAATCATACAAACGTGAAGAAAGAAGAGTTCAGGAACTTGTTCGAAACCTACTTTGTGGAAGTCAGGAAATACATACTCTACCGGTGCGGAAACGAAGACGTTGCGACCGACATTTCACAGGATACCTTTCTGAAAATTTGGGAAAAGCAAATCTCGGTTGATCCAAAAACGGCAAAAGGGCTGTTGTTCAAGATTGCAGGCGATTTGTATGTTTCGCAGTATCGGCGCGAAAAGCTCGCCTTCAACTTCTTCAGTACATTCAAACCCGATCATAAAAGTACAACTCCGGAAGACGAAATCCATTTTCAGGAGTTAAAAATGGCCTACGAAGCAGCTTTAAAATCGATGCCTGAAAAACAGCGCACGGTATTCCTGATGAACCGGATTGACGAATTGAAATACAAAGAAATAGCCGATCAGCTGGATTTAAGCGTGAAAGCAATTGAAAAACGGATGAGCCAGGCTCTCGAACATTTAAAAATACATTTGAAAGATAAAATTTCCGGCTTAATCTTATTCGTTCTTAGATTGAGTTTGAAACGGATCAAAACTGAAACAAACAGGTGACACAAAACAGCAAACATATTGACCTGACAGCCGTTGACCGTCAAAGCAAAGCTTTCTTTTCAGGAGGAACATTTGTTTGGGAAAGAAGTGAAGCTGAAATCTGGGCAAATATCAACGCATGGATTGATGTGCGGCCAAAAGGCCGGGTTTTGTACCTGAATTTCGCCGCCGCCAAATGGATTGTTGCCGCAGTTGTTGTCATTTTCTTTGCTCTGGCCAGTTTCATGCGTTTTTATACTGCCGGGATTGAAACCCCTGCCGGACAACATCTTGAAGCCATGCTTCCGGATGGATCGCAGGTTAACCTGAATGCAAAAAGCTCGATCAGCTACCATCCGTACTGGTGGAAAATAAACCGGGAAGTAAAACTCGAGGGGGAAGCATTCTTCCAGGTTCAGAAAGGAAAAAAATTCACGGTTGCCTCAAACAAAGGAACCACACAGGTTCTGGGAACCAGTTTCAACATTTTTGCCCGCGAAGATGTTTACAAAGTAACCTGCATTACCGGAACCGTAAAAGTTAAATCCAGCCAGGGGTTTGAGGCGGTTATAAAACCGAACAGCAAAGCGGAAGTGCTTGCAAATGGCAAAATAAACGTCCAAACCAACATCGAAACCTTTCCGGAAACTTCTTGGAAAAAAAACATATTTATTTTTACAGCGGCCCCGGTTGTTGCGGTGTTTAAAGAAATTGAACGTCAGTACAATGTGGTGATTGAAGCACAACCCGACAATGGGATTCTTTATACCGGAAACTTTAACAAAGACCAAAATGTTGAATATGTTCTGGATTATGTTTGCCCGGCCCTCGGTTTAAAATATATCCGGAAAGCAAACGGCAGTTATCTCATTATCAGGAGGAATGAATGATCAGACAACTACTGATATCGATACTTGTTTTCATGCTGCCGGTATTTGGGTCGTCCCAGAACCGGGGCATAAAAGTGGAAGCCGCCAACCAGCCGCTCAATCGGGTACTTTTGCAGTTGCGCGAGCAGTACGACTTTCAGTTTTCGTACAGCGATACCGAACTTTCACAATATACGGTTACCGTTTCCAAAACTTTCTTTTCAAAAGAAGAAACGCTCAGGTTTCTCTTCGATGGACTTCCATTCCAGGTAAAAAAAACTGGAGAGGTATTTATTATCATTCCTGAAAAAAAAGGCTTGAAAGAAGCTCCGAAAAAAGGGCACACCCACATTACCGGGCAAATTATTGAAGCAGGTTCGTCGGAGCCACTCCCCTATTCGCAAATCCTGATCAACAACCACCCGCTTTTTGCCGATGTCACCGGAAATTTCAATTTTTCAGCCTCGGCCGACAGCACTTTCCACGTCCGCATTTCGCACCTGGGATATTATATTTTCGACACGCTGGTTTATGCCGGGTTCAGCAAAAAGTTCAGGCTGATCCCGGCAACCTTGACCCTTCCCGAAGTCCTTGTCAGGAACAATGACGTTGAAAGGGCAACAATGGTCGGCGAAAAACCCGGAAAAATTACCATCAACTCGAACATTGCACGCTTTCTTCCGGGGCAGGGCGACAATTCGGTTTTCAACCAAATCCGCCTGATGCCCGGAATTCAGGCAGCAGGCGAACAGTCGAACGACGTGCTGATTTGGGGAAGTTACGAGGGCCAGAGCCTGATAACTTTCGACGGGTTTACCCTGTTTGGTTTAAAAAACTACAACGATAACATCAGCGTTGTCAACCCGTTTCTGGTTAAAAATATTGAGATCCTGAAAGGTGGTTTTGAAGCCAAATACGGCGACCGCGTTGGTGGGATTGTGAACATCACCGGCAAAAACGGGAACACAAAAAAACCGGTTTTCAGCCTGAACATTAACCCCACGACCATAAACGCAATGGCCGAAATCCCTTTATTCAAAAAATCATCGCTGTTGGTGGCTTACAGGCAAACTTACTACAACCTATACAATTCAGGCGATTTCAATATTTTTGCCCCAACACGCTCACTTCCAAAAAATCATGGGAACTCCGTTAACCATCACTCCATCGCGTTCGATATGGAAGTTTTCCCCAACGATTATCAGTTTAGGGACCTGAACCTGAAATACAGTTTCAATCTCAACAACGGTGACCAGTTTTATGTGAGCCTGTATGGTGGCGGCGATCATTTTAGTATGGATGCCGCGGCCAACATTGTTCGTGAAATGAATGGAAAATCAATGATGATGAACCCAACTCCCCTGACAGTCAGCCTGCTGAACAAGGAAGAAAACTGGCAGCTCGGTTTTTCGGCATTCTATCATAAAAAATGGTCAGACAGGCTGCTGACCAAATTCGTTGTTTCGCATTCCGATTTTTCGAAAACCAGTTCAGATTCTGTGCAGTCGGTAAATTCAACTACCTACAACCTTTACAGCAACGAACGGATGCGAACCAGAAACACCGCCAGTGAAAATTCACTGCGGATTGAGAATATCCTGAACTTTTTAAACGGCCACCAGCTCGAATTTGGTGGAGGATTTTACAGCAACGAAGCAAAAATTGACCTCAGTGGCAATTTAACCGGAAACTTGCCAATCAACACACTCGACCAATATTTAAACCAGCGGGGCTACGCCTACGTTCAGGATTATTTACCGCTTGGCGACCGTCTGATCTTGAAATCAGGAGCGCGAATAAACCGGATCACCGGCAAAAACCAAATGATGTTCGAACCCCGGTTGAGCGCCACGTATAAACTGGCCGAAAATCTGAAAATCAGCGCTTCCTGGGGGCAGTATCATCAATTTATCTTTAAGGTCCCGACCATCGACATGGGCCAGAACTACACCTATTTATGGATAACCGGAAACCAAAACATCCCGGTATTGAAAGCGGCGCAATGGGTCAGTGAAATCAATTATTCCGAAAACAACCTGACAATTAATCTTCAGGCCTATTATAAACCAATCGGCAACATGACTGAACGGGTGTACGAGCAGCGTGTGGTGAAAGGCCACAACTTAAGCGGCTATTATCCCTATTTCGGCGATGCCAAATCGTTTGGGATCGACCTGCTAGCAAAAAAAGATTTTGGTAAACATTCGGTCTGGGCCTCCTATACTTTGAGCAAATCGCTCGAACGTTTTGCCCCGCAAAACCAGTCTCTGCCTGATTATTCGCTGGCCCCGCAGGATCAGCGGCATGAACTAAAAGTTGCCGGGCTATTCAACATTGGTCATTTTTACTTGTCGGCCAACTATGTTTACGGTTCAGGTTTGGCGATTTTGAAGAAAGTATTTCCCGATGCGACCAATGTAGCCTACAACCGGGCCGATGCGTCAGCCACCTATAAATTTACCCACAAACAGATTAACGGCGAACTTGGTTTGTCGGTGCTGAATGTGTTCGACACCCAAAACCTGCGGTATGCCAACCTCAAAATTTTCAGGCTTACTTCCGATCTGGGCGATTTCAGGGTTTATTCAAGCTCCGTACCTTTCACCCCGGTTTTATTCCTGAAAATGGTTTTCTGAAAAGATGAACTGAAAATGGTTCTGTGACATATTGAATGGGTCGAAACGCACCCGCTTTATAGGTGCAGCGCACCGAAACATATTTTATACGAAAAACCGGCAACGCTTTAATTTCTCACAGTTTCCCGGCAACGAAATACGGCATTATTCCGTTTTCAGCCTTATTTCAATTGGTCTTTGAAAATTTTCCTGAATTTCTCAAGCTTTGGAACAATCACAAACTGGCAGTAACCCTGGTTGGGATGATTGGCAAAGTATTCCTGATGGTAGTCTTCCGCTTTATAAAAGTGGTCGAACGCGGTAATTTCGGTAACCACGGGTTTATTGAATACATTTTCCTTGTTCAATTCAGCCTTGTATTTTTCGGCAATCTCCTTTTGTTCAGGCGAATGGTAAAATATAACCGAACGGTACTGTGTCCCCACATCGGCTCCCTGACGGTTCAGCGTGGTTGGATCGTGCGTTTCCCAGAAAACTTCAAGCAGTTTGTGAAAACCAATCACTTTCGGATCGAAAGTAATCTGAATGACTTCGGCATGGCCCGTTTCACCGGTGCAAACTTCCTGATACGTCGGATTTTTTATTTTTCCGCCTGAATAACCCGATTCAACCGATTGAACGCCTTTTAAACTACTGAAAATGGCCTCGGTACACCAAAAACATCCTCCGCCAAAGGTTGCGGTTTCTGTCTGGCCTGAACTTTCGAACTGTGACATGAGCCCTAAAATTAAAATGAAAATAAATCTGGACATGATTGTCTTTTTTTTCAAAAACAGTCGGGAAGTGAAAAAGTTGAATCTTCCTGTTTGGTTCATAGATTTTTTCGAGGCGGCATGGAATTTCATCAGGAAATGGTCGTTTGGAATTAGTTGTTTGGAATCGTTTGTGCCTCATTTCCAAATAACTAATGACAATTTTCCTTATTTTAGTTCAGGGTTGAACGTGGTTGCTCTTGACCATTTTCTATTGGTTAAATTTCCTGAAAGGCTGTCCGCTCAAATTCGAGAACTTCCAGGTCTTTGATGTTTTTCCCATCGATCACAAAACGAACAGCCGTGCAAACCTGATGAAAACCCTTGTTTCCGGCTGCTCCCGGATTGATGTGCAAAAGCTGAAACTTCTGATCATAAATAACTTTCAGGATATGAGAATGACCACAGATAAAAAGCTGGGGCGATTTTACTTTAAACTGATTGCGCACCCGCGCTTCATAGTGACCGGGATACCCGCCAATGTGGGTCATCAGCACATCAACTTCTTCGCACAAAAACCGCAAATTTTGAGGAAACATGCGTCGCACAACATGATCGTCGATGTTGCCATAAACGGCCCTCAAAGGTTTGAAAGCCGAAAGCCGGTCGGCCGTTTCGGCATTGCCAATGTCGCCCGAGTGCCAGATTTCATCAACCGGTTCAAAAAATTTGAATATTCGCGAACTCAGCGTTGCGTGCGTATCTGAAAGTAAACCAATTCGTACCATGAAAAATGTATTTCTCAGGCATTAAAAATAGATTAATTTTGTACAAAAACTGCGACAAATGAAAAGGGTAATTATTGTGCGGCACGCAAAATCGGTGCCCTATGGCTACGACAATGATTTTAATCGCGACCTGACAGAACGCGGAGAGGCCGATGCAGAAAAAATTAGCCTGAAACTTCAGGAAATGGGACTTCTGCCCGATTTGGTAGTTTCCAGTCCGGCCACCCGGACGATGCACACGGCTGCTATTTTCTGCCGGACCCTGAAATACAACCAGTCTGCCGTTCAGCAGGAAGAAGATTTATACGACGGATTGACCACACAGGAGTTTGTTGATTTTCTTCGGAAATTGCCGGAGAAAATGCAAACCATTTACGTTTTTGGTCACAACCCGACCGTTTATTACCTGGTTTACAACCTGGTGAAATATTTCAACTCCGACATGCCCACCTGCTCAACCGTTGTACTTGATTTTCAAGTGGATAAATGGGAAGAGGTTTTGGCCCGCGGTGCTAAAATTGCTTTTCAACTGACCCCTAAAAACTTATAAGCGTAAGTTCATGCACATTTTTTATACTCCTGAACTCTCCGGAAATTCCTACACGCTCGACGAAACCGAATCGAAACACTGCATCAGGGTTTTGCGGCTTCAAAAAGGCGATGAAATTACGCTGGTTGACGGGCGTGGCGGATTTTATTCCGCAGAAATTGAAGATCCGAATCCGAAACGATGCACTGTAACCGTCATAAAGTCGGAGTTGAATTTTGGCCTCCGGAATTTTCAGGTCCACATTGCCATTGCACCAACCAAAAATATTGAGCGAATGGAATGGTTTCTTGAAAAAGCTACGGAAATTGGCGTCAACCGGGTGACTCCGCTCTTTTGCCGGTATTCGGAACGAAAGGAAATCAAAAACGAAAGGCTCGAAAAAGTCGCCGTTTCGGCCATGAAGCAATCGCTGAAAGCTTATTTACCTCAGTTGGATGAACTCACAAAATTCATTGATTTCATTCGGCAACCGTTTGAGTGTCAGAAATTCATTGCCCATTGCGAAGAACAGCCCCGCGAATTGCTTAAAAATGTTGTGGAGCCCGGGAAAAACTACCTGATCCTGATTGGTCCGGAGGGTGATTTTTCGCCGGAAGAAATTAAGCTGGCGCTCGAAGCCGGATTTCAACCGGTTAGCCTGGGGCAAAGCCGCTTGCGTACCGAAACTGCCGGCGTGGTGGCCTGCCACACGTTTAATTTGCTGAATGAATAACGGCTGAGCCTTATCAATCTAATGAAAAAGAAGTGCTTTGCCCGGATTAACCCCATTTTCATTAAACGCATCAATTTCAAACCAATAGGTCTTGTATTTATCAGGGCAATGAATTGTTATCCGGTTTTTTTTAAACACCTGATAACTGTGGTATAATTTATCTTTGTCGGTACCATACCGGATATTGTACCCGTTGGTATTTTCCTGTTTTTCCCAGAACAATTTGATTATTTGGGCATTGTGGTAATCTCTTCCTGCGCGAAACGTATTCACTTTTTTCGGTTTCCGATTGGCTCCAAACCCAAAAATCCTGAATTCAGAAATGGCAAAAGTGCCTTGAGGTACATGATAATTGGTGATTTTTACATATTCGGCCTGAACCGGAATTTTTAGCGCTTCGTATGGATTGGCCTGGTATTCGGTGTTGGAGGTTTTATCGCTCAATGTTTGCCAATTCTTTTTATCAATGGAATATTGAACCAGATATTGCCAGGCAAATACACCATCGCTCCCCTTGATTTGTGCTTTATTTTCAGCAAAATTGAGTTGAAAAGCATTAATGGTGCAAACCGATCCCAAATCAACGCTCAACCATTCACCCTTTTCACCGGATTTAGCGCTCCAGTAGGTTCCACTATTTTCATCAAACGCAAAACGGACCGGGCCTGTAGCCAGATTCGAAGATGCCTCGGCTGTTTTGTTATCAGAAAGTAGCGCCCATTCCGGATCAAGTTTACTTAAATTGGTGTATTTCTGGCTTGGCATAATGATCGGATAATCGCCAAAATCGGTTTTGGCAAACAAATTCCCATCGTTATCAAAACCAGCGGGGAAAAGCCCCAGACCCGATTGAGAATCACGGTTCCCGGGAGCTGTAACGGTTGCAATGTGCCACCAATTTCCATATTTATCAGTAAAAGTCGATCCATTTCCGGCGCCGCAAACAAACCCATCGGGCCGGTATGAAAACGGATTATTGGCAGCATAGGTAAATGGCCCTACCGGACTGTCGGAAACATAAACAACATCGCTATAAATCCCCAAATCACCGTTTTGTTCCGAACATTGATAATAGTATTTTCCATTGTATTTATTCATCCACGAACCTTTTACTTCCGGGCTGCTGATTTTTGAAGAATTAGATTTGTTTGTTTTGTGTGTTTTATCCAACGGATTTGCCTTGCGGCAGACCATCGGGGTTCCTATGGGATTGAGAAAATTCTTCGGATCCAATTCACGTGCCATTACTCCATCGTTATTTGAACATCCGTAGTAGCAATAAACACGGCCATCGGTATCAGCAAAAACCGAAAAATCGCTGATCAGTGAAAGCAGGATCGATCTGCTGTTATACACTTCCCACTTTCCACCGGCTGGATTATTTGACCTGAATATCGTATCGTTTTGCGAGGTAAAGAAATAGAGCCAGTCACCAATTACGGTGGCTGTTGGCGATAGATTTTCCAAAGGCAGATCATTGGTCGTTACATATTTCCAGGAGAGTAAATCGCTTGAATACCAATATCCTCCGGCATTCGAAGCAAATAAAAAATAGTTGTCTTTGTACAGCACAACAGTGGGATCGGAAATATTACGACCCGATGCATGATCCGGATTTAATCCATAACTTAAGTTCATCGGATTGCAGTAGGTTTGACCGGTGACTGTTTTTACCTGAATCCCAAAGACAAAGGTTAGAATGAATACAATGAATGCGAGTGCCTTTTTAATGTTCATTCAGCAAGTTATCAATTTTTTCAAGATTATTCTGCACCAAGCGCCTGTTCCATATCTTCTATCAAGTCTTCAGCACCTTCAATTCCTACTGAAAGGCGCATCATCGTTGAACGGATGCCCATTTTCAAACGTTCGGCTTCCGGAAATTCAGCATAAATGGTCGAATACGGATGAATGATCAGCGATTTGTTGTCGTTCAGGTTGGTGGCGCGGCGAATAATCTTCAGCCGGTTCATAAACCTGAAACATTCGTCCTGACTTTCCAAATCGAAAGTCATCACCGTTCCTGGAACTCCGCCAAACTGTTTTAAGGCCAACTCATAAAATTCAGAATCCTTCAAGCCCGGATAATCCACGCGCGTCACTTTCGGATTCTGCTGAAAGAATTCGCCCAGCTTCAGGCAATTCTGATAGCAACGTTCAACCCGAAGTTCCAGAATGTCGAGCCCGGCAATCATGTAATTGGCCGTGTGGGCAGTCATGGGCATCCCAAAATTCCGGTAATAATTCTTCCGGAGACGGGCAATGAAAGCGTCTTTGCCGAATTTTCCGGAGAATTTCAGACAGTTCGGATTTTTACTCCAATCGTACAAACCATTGTCGATGATCACTCCGCCAAACGAAGTGGCACCACCTGAAATAAATTTCGTTGCCGACATCACTTCCACATGAACGCCCAGCGACTTCGAACTAAAAACCGATGGAGGCGTAATGGTAGAATCGGCTATCAGCAAAATGTTGTGCTTGTTTGCAATTTCGGCCAACCGGCTGATGTCGGCAATTTCGAGTTGCGGGTTGGTCACCGTTTCAAAATAAATGGCGCGGGTATTTTCATCAATCAGCGCTTCAACCAATTCGGGTTGGGTCGTGTCCACAAAACGGGTTTTCACTCCATAGGCCGAAAGACTTTGATCAAATAAAGCCAGGGTATGTCCAAAAAGCTGGTTTCCGGAAATGATGTTGTCGCCCTGATTGCAAATAGCCAGCATGGTAGCCGAAATAGCTGCCATTCCTGAAGTCAAGGCCAAAACCTGATGTGCCCCGGTCAGAGCTTTTACTTTCTGCTCAAAATACTCAACCGTCGGGTTGCTGGTCCTGGAATAGGTATGGGCCGGAAGTTCACCCCGGAAATTCGCTGCAATATCCTCTGATGAAGCAAACTCAAACGCAACCGCTTCATAAACAGGCATGGCCAGCGCATTGTGCGGATCATTTTTAGGAAATGGAACATTGAGCGAACGGGTTGTAAAACTTTTCATGGGAATGTTTTTTTTTAGATCGATCTCTTCCAAACAGATTGAACCGCGTCTGGTTTTTTTCCGGTGGTAAAATTGGCAAATAATTCAGAAAAAGCGCTCCCGATCCAATTTCAAATTTATCAGGCCATCGAAACCATGCAATATTTTTATCTTTGACGACCGGAGAAACGAAAAAACGGGGATTGGAGATTGCGTGAAATCCGGCAATAGCTTTTTGCCTTTTAACTTTTGTTTTCACATGAAGATACTTTTGTATTTATTTTTAATCGGGATTCCACTGACAGGATTTTCGCAAAACACGACCGAGAAAATCGCCTTGATGAAATACAGCGGAGGAGGCGACTGGTACTGCGACCCCACGGCCCTGCCCAACCTCATCGCCTTTTGCAACGACAACCTGAAAACCAACATCGATCCCGAGCCTGGAACGGTTGAACCCGGAAGCCCCGACCTGTTCAATTACAGTTATGTGGAACTTACCGGACATGGCAATGTATATTTTTCGGAATCGGATGCCGCAAACCTGCGAAAATACCTGGAAGGCGGCGGATTCCTGCACATCGACGATTGTTTTGGGTTAAACGTATTCATCAGGCGCGAAATGAAAAAAGTTTTTCCTGAACTCGATTTCATCGAATTGCCGTTCCAACATCCGATTTATTCGCAAAAATATCGCTTCCCCGACGGCTTGCCGAAAGTTCATGAACACGACGGCAAAGCAGCGCAAGGGTTTGGGCTCATTTACAAAGGCCGTCTGGTTTGTTTTTACAGTTTCGATACCGATTTGGGCGATGGCTGGGAAGACCGTTCGGTTCATCACGATCCGGAAGATATTCGTCAAAAAGCCTTGCAGATGGGCGCGAACATCATTTCCTACGTGTTCAATCAGTAATTCAGGGAAAGGCAAAACGCAAATTTTTGATTGTTCTATATTGAAATAAATAGTGGAATTTTTGTTTATTCCTCCCCCTGGGGGAGATTAGGAGGGACTTTTTCATGAAAGTTATCGGCGTTAACGGAAGTCCGCGAAAGGGCGGCAACACAGAAATCCTGATCAAAACCGTTTTTCAGGAACTGGAAAAGGAAGGCATTGAAACTGAGATCCTGCAACTCGGCGGGAAATTGGTACATGGCTGCACCGCCTGTATGAAATGCCGCGAAATTCAGGATGGCAGGTGCCACATTAAAAACGACCGGATCAACGAAATCATCGCAAAAATGACGGAGGCCGACGGGATTATTCTTGGTTCGCCGGTGTATTTTGCCGACATTACTCCTGAAATGAAAGCCCTGATTGATGTAGCCGGATATGTGGCCCGTGGAAACGGACATTTGCTCCGCCGGAAAATTGGGGCCGCGGTTCTCGTCGAGCGGCGCGGCGGCGCTTTGCATGCTTTTGAAACCATCAACAATTTTTTCCTGATCAACCAGATGATCATTCCCGGATCGAGTTACTGGAACTTTGCCTTTGGCGCCAAACCCGGCGATGTTTTAAACGACGCAGAAGGTATTCAAACCATGAAAACGCTGGGCGAAAATATGGCCTGGGTCATGAAAAGACTGGGATAAGAAATTTTACAGCCCGATTATCTTCGATCCGGCTCTTGTCGGAAAGACGGCACACCGGTTCAAGCCAGAATGAAAAACAAGGAACTTTACAAACCCTCCTTTAGCTTTTCTTTCAGCAGATAGAATCCGGCGCTATCCGGAATTGCACCTTTAAGGTCTTTATATTCACCGATGCGTTCCATCATTATTTCGGCCCGTTCTTTCGATTCGGGATGGCTGCTGATCCAGTAAATCTGATGCGGAATGTTTTTGGTTTCATCTGAAAGCCGGTACAGGAAATTGGCAAAAGGTTCGGGATTAATGCCGGCTCTAATGAGGTAATCTACCGCTGTAAGGTCTGCTTCGGTTTCCAGCTTCCGGTCGTAAGCGCTCGACGACAATTGTTTGAGCACCGACTTCACCGTTTCAGAATTTCCATTTCCGGTAGAAATAGAAATCAGGACTGATAATCCGACTTCTTTAACCAGCTTATTCATCACATGGTTTTTCTCGATGTGCGCCAGTTCGTGGCACAAAACTCCGTACAATTCGGCTTCATTTTCACAGGCGGCGATTAATCCGGAATAAACCACCAAATGCTGGTTTGGCAAGGCAAACGCGTTGATTTCGTCTTTGCGCAGGATGTGCAATTTGATCTTGCTCCGGTCGATCGAGTTCTTTTCACAAATCCGGGTAAGCATCGAATCAACCGGAGCCACCACCGACGGTGCAGTAATTTCAGTTTCCGATTTTTTAAGCAGATCCCAAAACAGGTCTCCTATTTTCACTTCGGTATTTTGTGTTGTTTGCCTGATGTTTAAGCGGCTCATCCAGTCAACCCGAGACAAGCCGAACCACACCACAGCAATTACCGATACCGTTATGACAAGCTCGAACAGAATTTTCTTCATCACGCTTTGCACATTAAATTGGTTAAACCGCCAATCACCCACCACTCCACGTGTTTGCCCTTGCGAGTGGCAATGGCCGTATAAATTGTCCCGACAAACTCGATCAGGTTGAAAATAAAAATGGTCAGGATGTAGGCAATGTACTTCGAACTAATTGTTTCCGGGGTAAAAACAATGGAAACCGTCCACCAGAATCCGGCGCTATTGAATGGGATCAGGAAAAATTGTGACAGCAATGCCTGCGTGCAGTGCCACCGTACAAAATAGGTTCCTTTTCGGTTTCCCAAATAAAAAAACAGGGTGGCAATCAGGTTGATAATCGGCATGGGCAGTCCGCCCATAATGGCAACCATCGACATGACATAGCTATTCGACGCTTTCTCGGCCTCATGGTCGTCGGGTTCATACTGAAATTTAAGCGTTGCGATCATAATCCTTTATAAATGTTCCAAATCCAGTTCAATATAACCAGCAAAATAGCAGGAATGGCAATCCATTTCCGTTTCAGGAAAAGCTCGGTACGTTTATAAAACCTGAATAAAGTGTCTTTTTTAAGCAGTAAATCGAAAATTAGCCATCCTGGAGTGACAAGCAGAATGGACATGATAATTAACCCGAACGGATTCCAGTAGATCGCACCCCAAATGTCGCCGTTCAGGATGGAAAGTACTGACCTTGTTGAGCCGCATGAAGGGCAGGGTATAGTTGTGATCCGCTTAAACAGGCAAATCCCGGGTTCGCCGGAATGAACGATAACTTTGCTGTAATTAATCAGAAGCCAAATATACCCTGCGGCACAAGCCGTTGACAATATGACATACAACTTGTTCCTGCTCATTGAACCTAATAGACGAGTTGCTGTATTTTCTGCATATTTTTTTCGCGGGTCACGCCCATGATAAGAAACCAATCGATAATAGTCCAGATGCCCAAGCCACCGCAGGTGAGCAGTTTGGCAATTCCCAATCCGGTGTCGCCAAGAATAAAGCGGTCGATTCCGAAATGGCCGGCCAGGATTGAAACGATTAGACTAATGGTGGGATCTTTTAACTGGACGCTCGAAATCATGGCCCATCTGGAGTCATCCATTGCAATCAGCCTATCGCGGAGGCCAGCAACCTGATAGCTCTCAAAATACTTTGCATTCGTCATGATAAACATGTCAACTTTTTGTGCTTCCATACTTCACTTTTGTGTGTTTTTATCCTACTCGTCAGGCTTTTCGGTAACGCCCCGTTTTTATAGTGGTTCCTGAACTCCACGATTCTGTTAAATTATAACTATTTTCATCAAAAAACAAAATTTTAAAACCAATTGAGTTGCAAAATCTCAGGCAAAAAATTCTGTTTTTATAAAAAAAACAGGAAAGTACCGTTTACTTGCACTTTCCTGAATTAGCTTTTCATAAATCGGAAAGAAATTCAACATCAATTGTTGCTGATTTTTTGGGATTCAGCCACTGGGCTGGATTATTATTTTTGTTTTTTAAGCTTATTATTTTTGTTTTTTAACTTTTTCAAAGCCTTTAGCAGCTTGTTTTTCAGGTCTTTGAGCTTACTTTTTTTCACCTCTTTCTTTTTCGCTTTTTTAACCTGCTTTTTAAGTTTCACAACCTTTGCTTCAGCTTTTTTGGCATTCTTCTTATCCGAATCAGGTTTTTTGTCCTTTTTCTTTTTGACTGTTTCTTTTCCGCTGTCCAAGTCCAACCCGGACTGAATGATTTGTTCTCCTTCAGATTTTTCGTTTTCGGCTGATTCCGAATTTTCTTTTCTCGGAGGGTTTTTCCTGACCTTTTTCCGTGTCGATTTTATTTCTTTTTTATTGTCATCATCAATCGTTTCAATTTCATTTACGTCCACCGATCCGCTTTCTAACCCTGGATGGGAAACCCCTTCAGCAATACTTTTATTACCGGCTGATTTTGCGTCCGGGGTATTGGTTTTTGGTACAGTTTTGTGCGATGATTTTCTTTTCGGCCTAGACAAGTTTTGTTTATGAACGATTTCAGAAACTGGCAATCCAGTAACAGTTGCTAGCGGTTGTTCAGTGTCCAGATCAGCAGGTTCCGTTTTCAAATCATTCTGATTATCAACTAAATGATCTTCATCAATTTTATTGTTTAAATCTTTCATGTTATTCTCTTTTAGAAGTTTTAACTAAGTTAGTGTTTAAAAAATTAAAAATCAATATGCTGAAGGTGAATAAAAATTAAATCTCAAAAATCAGGTACCTGTTTTTCGGAAACAGGGAGAAAACAAATTAGTCCTTTCGGTTTCATTAACTACAATTTTAATCTGTTTTGGTTATAATTTGTCACTTTAATTCGAAATTTAATTTTAGATCGTTATTTTTACGCCAAATTTTTAAAATATGAAGGAAGCGAAAGATTGCAGCAGCATCCAGGATATACGATTTGGGATTGATGAAATTGATTACCAGATTCTTGCATTGTTTGGCAAACGATTCGAATATGTGAAGGAGATCGTAAAATTCAAATCCGATCCCGACGGGATTGTTGCCCGGGATCGTCAATTGGCCGTTTTTGAAAAGCGCCGCGAATGGGCGCAGGAATTCGGGCTCGACCCCGACCTTTTTGAAGAAATATACAAAACACTCATCAACTGGAATGTCCAAAAAGAATTGGAGATTTTCAGCAGCAAAACAAATGCCCATATTTAAAAACAACATAAATATTTCAGGATGTATAAAAATGATATTAAAGTAGTTGATTGCACCGTCCGCGATGGCGGCTTGATGAATAAATGGCAGTTTAGCGACGAATTTGTAAAAGGCGTTTACGAGGCCTGCGTTGAAGCTGGTGTCGATTACATGGAAATTGGTTATCTAAGTAGCGAAAAAGCTTTCGACCGGAACGAAGTCGGCCCCTGGAAATTCTGTGCCGAGAAAGATTTGCGCCGGATCGTTGGTGCAAAGAACAACAAGCTCAAACTTTCGGCCATGGCCGATATCGGGCGTATCGATTTTGAAGACATCCCAATGGCTGCCGACAGTTCAATTGATATGATCCGTGTGGCTTGTTATGTTCATCAAATGGACAAAGCCATTGCGCTGGCCCATCATTGCTTGGACAAAGGGTACGAAGTAACCGTTAACCTGATGGCTGTTTCGAAAGTAAACGAACACGACCTTGACGAAGCGCTTTCGGACCTGTCCAAGTCGCGGGTACCAATTGTATATGTAGTTGACAGTTTTGGCAGCATGTACAGCGAAAGTACCGACTATCTTCTTAAAAAATATCAGGCGGCATTACCAGGCAAAGAAATTGGGATACACGCCCACAACAACATGCAGCTGGCCATGTCGAATACCGTTACGTCGCTCATTGGCGGCGCCACTTACCTCGATGCTACTTTGCTGGGAATGGGCCGTGGCGCAGGTAACTGCCCGATCGAGATTCTAATTGCATTCCTGAAAAACCCGAAATACAGGTTGCTCCCATTGTTGAAAGCCATTCAGGAACAAATACTTCCGTGGAACAAAAAAATTGACTGGGGCTACCATGTTCCTTACCTGATTACCGGCGCTTTAAACGAACACCCGCGCAGCGCCATGGCTTGGATGGATTCGGAACGAAAAGATGATTTTGTTTCGTTTATGAAAGAAATGCACGATTACGAATTACTGGAGTAAAATCCTTCAAAATTAGCATAAAAAAAAGAGGACCAGAATCCTCTTTTTTTATGACTTATAAATCGAAATTCATGACTGTTGGCAGACTAAAACAGGTAATTCAGACCAATATACGTTCCTGAAGTGCCATCCTGTTCGTTGGGCGCAATCCCGTAATCGGCAGCGATCACAAAATTTTCGTTCATCACAATTCGTAATCCGGCGCCATAGGATGAATGAAATTTTTCGGCGCCCCAGTTAAAATAATTGGGTTGATCGGCCAATGCAGAAGTTAGTTTACTTTTAACATCAACCTTTTTGGTTACTTTTCCGAAGTCGGTGAAGGCATTCAATCCGATGTAAAAATTATTGTTGATCCAGTGAAAACGGACAACTTTCCAACGCATCTCCACATTTCCGTATAAAAATCCATCACCAACAACTCGGTTTCGAAGTATTCCGCGCAAGGTTTTTGCACCCCCCAACCCTTCAGAAAGCGCACCGGTCAGCACCGAAGTAATTACCTGCGACTGGTAATAAAACGGAGTGTGCCCGGCAAGAGTAGTCTGGTAGGCAAGCCGGTAAACCAGCGAAAGTTTTTTAGGAACAAGCGTAAAATACTCGCGGTGAATGAGGCTTAATTTCAGAAATGAACTTTCGGCTCCCAGAAATGACGGTGCGCCTTCAAGTACGGCTTCGGTCCAGACACCCTTCATCGGATTGGGCCGGTTATCGCGGCTGTCATATACCATTCCGCCTTTCACCGTAGGTATAAATCCGCCATCGGCTTCCTTTGCCGAAATAATTCCCCATTGCTGATAGAGATCGTATAAACCAGGCACATCAGGCAAAACCTTGCTCCCCGATTTCCCTTTGTTCAGTTTCGATAAATTTACATCGCCAATTTTAAAATTCTGAAGGTTGAATCCGGTGGTCCACCGAAAATGATCACCAGCCAATTTTCCCTGAAGATCGACTTTAAAACGGAACAGCTTCCGGTCGTATTTATAGAACATGCGGGTTTTATAAACATTGACAGGCTGGGTGTCATCAATCCAATTTGGCTGATAAACCGATTCGTATCCGTTAAACCCATAAAAATCGTAGGCCTGATCCGACAGGTAACTCAGGTCAACCGAAGTTTGCAAGCCTTTGATCAGCTTATCCGAATCATAATAAAACCGGTTGATGCCGCTGCCTTTCGTAAAACGCGAAACTTCGAAATAAAGCGAATGGTTGTATTTCGGGAAGCGGGTTCCGTCGCCATAATCGTACAAATTCACCAACGCGCCATACTGAAAACCCAGGTCGGTATCGAACGTGATGGTTGGCAAAGCACCAAAATTCCAGTTTTTCTTGATCAGTTGTTCATCCTTTTTTTCGGTTTGGGCGAACATCGAAAGCGAAAGACAAATGTACACGACGGAGAGAAATTTTTTTTTCATAGGTAAGGTTTTGAATTACACGAAGATAAAAAAAATCAAACAGCTTCTCGGTGAAGCAACATTTTATTGGAAAAAGTGCATTAGATCCACCCTCTTAATTTGTAATAACCAAGTGCGGCCAGTTCGCGGGCAATCAGGATTTCATATTTGAGGTGGTTCCAGAATTGGTAACGAATGGTAATGTTGCCACCAATATCCGGGACTGGCAGTTTGTTGCCGCCCAGGTCTTCATCTTTAAAAATAAGGTTGGCCTCCATCGCATTTTCGAAAGCAGGAAGCGCACTGATCCGGGTAAACCCGGCTTTTCGGAAAGTTAAAACAGCCCGGCGTGTATGTTCAGGCGAAGTAACCAGTAAAATTGCCTTATTTGTCAAATTTTCGGTACCGAAGTTTTGCAGCCGGAGCGCCTGCGAACGGGTATTTGTCCCGATTTCTTCGTAAAGAATCCGCTGTTTGGCAATTCCTTTCCTGATTAATTCAAAAGCCACCAACCGGGCAGTGCTTTTGTCATCGGCAGTGTCGCCCGGAATCGAAATAATGATCCGGCTTTCGGGCGATTCGGCGGCGGCCTGGCAAACAAAATATGCACGCATCAGGTTCGATTCACTTGGCATTCCTCCACCCCCAAGCAACACAATATAATCAGGTTTTCCGGCAATCTTCGACTCACTGGTTCCCAGCCAGTAATAGCCCCAGAATGGTAAAGTGGTGAAACTTAAAAATAGAAGGATCAGGAAAAATATACCAAATGAAATTAAAATTGTCCTGAAAATTATTCCCAAACGACTGATAAACTGAGGTTTTGCCATTCGAACCCAATTCTAAATTTGTTACTGAACCGGAAAGTTACTAAAATCCGGTGTCGAAACGTATTTCTCCAGTTGCAAAAAAAAGATATTTACTTCAGTGCAAGCTACAAAGTACCTGAGTACCTAGGCATTTTGCACCCAATTTGAGGGGTTTCGGTATCAGTGTTAAAAACGCTGACACGACCCTCTGACGCTGACAGTAAAATTTCATTCAAGCTAATCATTTCTGACGTATATATTTAGTAATCAGGAACTCTATTACTTTTCCGAGATGATTTGCTTAAGTCGGGCTCAGGTTACTAAAAATCTTGTGCCAGTGGGAGCAAAAACCTGAAAACACTTCCTTTGGCAACCGTGCTTTCAACCCAAATTTCGCCACCATGCTTGATAACCATATCTTTACAAAGCAACAATCCCAATCCAGTTCCTTTTTCGTTGGCCGTTCCGGGTTTCGATTTTAGATTGGTAATATCAAATAGTTTTGCAATTTCGTCTGGCGACATCCCAACTCCCGAATCTGAAACAGAGACAATTACCTTTGTATCTTCTTTTTCGATTTTAATTTGAACCGATCCTCCCGGATTTGTAAACTTTATGCCGTTTACCAGAAGATTTCGTAAAATCGTCTTCAGCATAAGTTCATCGGCAAAAACCAACACCGGTTCAGAATCCTGAAAAGAAACCGAAATATTTTTCTTATCGGCAACCAGCACGTGATCATTAACCAGGCTTTGGCACAATTCGTTTAGATTAATATTTTCGGGCCTGAATGGAAATTGGTCGGATTGGACCCGTGCCCAAATTAACAATTCATCGAGCAAATTATAAGAAACCTTGGCCGAATTATAGATGCGGTCCACATACATTTGTAATTCATCGCTCCGCAATTCTGTCAGGTTTTCAGCCAGCAATTCGGAAAAACCAAGTAATGCGTTGAACGGACTTTTCAGGTCGTGGGCAAGAAGCGACACGAAACGATCTTTATTCTTGTTTACCTTTTCTAATTCTTCGTTCAATTTTTGAATTTGCATGGTTTTAGTTCGCGCATTTATCAGGCCAACAACCAAAATAAAAAGTAAAACGCTGATAATTAAACCATTTGCAAGCACAATTAAAATCCTCGCTGGCAGAAAGTAACCTTGGGTGTTATATCCCGAAAATTCGAGTGTCCAAACATGACCGTTAAAATTCGTGGGGATTTTCAGGTTTTGAATTGAGCGTGAAGAACGACGGACCTGAAAAACCGAATCACTGTCAAACATCAGGTTATCAGCAATCAACGCTTGCCTGTCGTACACTTTTATCCGGAGTTTTTTATAATCCCATTCTCCCAGCACACTTTTCATTAATTCGTTCATCCGGTAAGTAGTGAAAACCCAGCCGATGATCGCTTTTTTACGCGACGCGGAGTCAGCAGGGGTCGGGCCACTTTTAAAAACAGGGGCAAAAACGATCATGCCCGACGGGTCGGCTTTTCCCGATTCCTGAATGATCGAAATTTTATCGGTAATTGTGGCCAGATCCGTGTTGCGCGATTGTTCCATGGCAAAGCGCCACCTGGGTTCGGTGTAACCATCAAATCCCAACGGCTGCAAAATGTGTTTTGTATCGGGTTCAATATAAATAACTGCTGTGTAAAAATCCCGGTCTCCTTCAGGAACGATTTTGAAATGAGGAAAGCCTCCGTTTCGGATTTGTTTTTCAAGGTGATTTATATTCATTTTATCAACAATAACCGAATAGCCAATGCCCCTGATACCCGGTAACTCAATGTGCAACCTGTTCAAAGACTGGAATTCATGCCATTCTTTGTGCGAAATGGAATCCGAACTCGACACAAAAGCAGCGCTGCTATATAAAATCTGGGCATTGGCTGTTAACCGTTTCTGTATTTTGCCTTCAAACGACAAGCATAGTTTTTCAAAACCCTGCCCATCCAATTTTTTTTGATCCTGAAAAGCAGAGTAAGAAATTACAAAAGTTACTGCCAAACCAAGTAGTAAAATTAGTATCGGAAATAATCGAATTTTTAACATGATCCCCTTTTCTTATCTAAATTTAAGGAATTTCATTCAGAAAAACAACTAAATTTCTCCGAAACAACTTAGCCCGAAACGCCTCAGGTTCCCATTTTCAGGAAAAGTAAATTCCTACATAAATGCTGAAAACGCCACATTTATCCTACCTAAACGTAGGCTTTTAAAAAGCTGAAAAAAATTAAACTACTCAGGATAAATCACTTCTGAAAATTGGTACGACACTTGACCCGGTGTTTTCAAACTTTATACCCATTCAATTGGCTTTACCGGAAAACCAGTTGGCGATGAATTAAAAATATACTCCGGAATTAAACGAAAAGATCAGGAATACAAGTCATTAACTAATATTTTCAAAAATGAAACTCAGTGCACGGAACCAACTGAAAGGCAAAATCCTGAAAGTGGATGAAGGTTTGATTACTTCAAAAGTGATGCTCGACCTTGGAAACGGGAACATTATTTCGGCCATTATCTCCAAAGATGCCATTGCCGATTTAGACCTGAAACCGGGCGACACGGCCTTTGCCATCATCAAATCGACCGAAGTGATCATCGGGACTCCCTGCGATTGTAACGACGGAAAATGTAATTGCCATTAGCCATGATCGAAGTGGAATGCCATCTCTCAATAAAAAAAGACGGGACCTGTTTTTTAGGCCCTGTGAAGACCGAACTTCTGAATGAAATCAGCAGAAGCGGCAGTTTGAACAGCGCTGCCAGGAACCTGAAAATTTCGTACCAACATGCCTGGACAATGATTGACGAGATGAACCGTGTTGCCCCTGAACCGCTGGTCATCAAACAGCGGGGAGGCGCAAATGGCGGGGGCGCTGAAATTTCGGGTTATGGCAAGAAAATCCTTCAGGAATACCGGATAATCCAGGCACAGGTGAATAAAGTTGTCGATCAGATCAACGTTGAAATCAACCTGTGATTTTTTTTGAATACCGTTATCTAATTTTGTTTATATCGAAAATTTATATTCGGATGAAAACAACAATAAGTTACCAACCAATCGGCATCATCCGGACACCGTTTGTATCCGTTTCGGAAATGCCGATTCAACCCAGCGGGGCAAATGGCGCAAAAGGGATTATTGAACTAAACCCGGATTTGACGCTGGGGCTTTTCGATCTGGAAGGCTTTTCACACCTCATTTTAATTTACCATTTGCATTTGGTTTCAGGATACAAACTTTCGGTTGTCCCATTTATGGACGATCGGCCACACGGCATTTTTGCCACCCGCGCTCCTGCCCGGCCCAACCCGATCGGGATCTCGATTGTTGAACTCAAAAAAATTGAAACCAATTTGCTTTACATCGAAGGGGTTGACATGCTGAACGGTACGCCGTTGCTCGACATCAAACCGTTCTTTACCAAATTCGACAACCGGCCAGTGGCCAAGGCTGGTTGGCTTGAAGGAAAACACCACGCAGATATTATGAAAATAAAATCGGACGACAGGTTCGGCCAATAAAAAAAGTCCGGAACCCAATCGCTGCAAATGATTTAGATATTCCGGACAATTAAAATTCATCAAAAATTTTAACGCTTAAAAGTACAAAAAATGAGAAAGGTTTACGTATTGGCAATCACTGGATTGCTTTTTTTGCTCAGCTTTTCGGAAAGCTACGGGCAAGTTTCGATTGATGCCGAGTTTCGGCCACGTTCAGAGTTCAGGTCAGGATTTAACCAGCCATTGCCTGATACACTAAAATCAGCATTGGTGACGATGCAACGTACCCGCCTGAATTTCAACTACAAAAGCGGTGTTTTAAATGCACGTTTAGTTTTACAGGATGCCCGTGTATTTGGCGAAACCGACACCAAACAACCGGCAACGGCAACAACCGGAAGTATTGGCATTTACGAAGCATGGACCGAATTATTGTTGTTTTCGGGTATCCGTTTAAAAATTGGCCGACAGGGTGTCCAATTTGAAGATGGCCGTTTGTTCAGTCTTTCGCCCTGGAGCAACACCGGGAACTCGCACGACCTGGCCCAGTTGGGGTATTCAGCACCGGGGCTGGAGGTTCAGTTCGGGTACGCCTACAACAATCAGAAAGCGCTGAATGCCGACACCTTGTATTACAGTGTCAGCAAAATGTATAAACAACTGGCCTTTTTGCACCTGACAAAAACAATCGCCACCGGTCTCGACCTGAGTTTGCTTGGCGTGGACGAAGGGTTTGAGAAAAGTAAAACCAACCAGGATTTGTATCACCGATACACGACTGGTGGAACTTTGCAGCTAAAGAACGACAAGTTGCCACTTGGCTTTTTTGCAACCGGCTATTATCAATTCGGGAAAAGTACTCAAACTGTTGACCTGGAGGCCTGGCTGCTGGCCTTAAAAGCTACCTGCACGTTTACCGATAAAATCGGGGGCCTCGCCGGAGTTGATTATTATTCAGGTTCCGGAAGTACTTTGGCTTCAACTAAAACCAACACATTCAATAAGTTGCCTTATGGGGTGAACCATTCGTTCAACGGGTACATGGAATATTGGGGAACTTTGCCCAAGGGCGGTTTGGTCAATTACTATGGCGGTGTTAGCCTGAAGCTGAGCAAAAAACTAAATTCCGACATTACTTACTATGCCTTCAGCCTGGCCGAGAACATGAAAATTGGCACCAGACCGGTGCAGAAAAATATTGGTTCGGAATTGGATCTCGCGCTGAATTACAAGTTCTCGCCCGAAACAGCCATTCAATTTGCCTGGTGCGGCTATTTTGCCAACGCCGGAACCAACATGCTAAAATATAAGACGGCAACGGTTGACACCAGGTTTCCGCAATTTGCTTACGTGATGCTCACCATCAAACCACAACTATACAAAACTCCGGCGCCGCTGGAATCAAAAAAATAATTCTTCAAAAAAAAGGAAAGGAAATGAAAATGAAAAAAGTTAACATATTCTTGCTATTGATCTTGTTTTGTACAAGTCTGCAAGCTCAAACAGTAAAGGTTGCGGCAGCGGCAAATCTCCGGTTTGTTTTCGATGAAATTAAAAACAGTTATACCCAAGCCAATCCGAAAGCCGACATCACGGCGAATTTTGGTTCGTCCGGGGCGCTCCTTCAGCAAATCCTGAACGGCGCCGAATTCGATATTTTTATGGCTGCCGACAATACTTTTCCTGCAAAGTTGAAAGATCAGGGTGCAGCTTCGGGCGAAATAAAGACGTATGCGCTGGGAAAACTCGTTTTGTGGAGCAATGTGGCCAATGTTTCCGATGGGCTGGATGTGCTGACCAGGCCTGAGGTAAAACGCATTTCAATTGCCAAACCCGATTTGGCGCCTTATGGCGACCGGGCTGTTGAATGCCTGAAAGCTGCCGGGTTGTACGACAAAGTGAAGGACAAAATCATTTATGCCGACAACATTTCGCAAGCCGCCCAGTTTGCACAAACCGGCAATGCCGAGGTCGCATTTTTGGCCATGTCGTTAACCTTGACCCCCGACATGAAAGGCTCTGTTTACGTGATCAATCCCAAATCGTATAAGCCGGTTGAACAGGCAATGGTACTGGTTAAAAGCTGGAGAACCAATCCCGAAGCAGCTAAATTCATGAAATTTATCTTGAGCGATAGCTGCAAACCAATTTTCGAGAAATTCGGTTATATCGTTCCTTGAAGCCAGGGAAAAAGGAAAAGGGAAAATCTGAACATTTCTAACAACCAATGACTTTTTCCTGTTCGTAAAAAGCGCAACCATGAATAAATTACCAGGTACGATCACTCAAATTCAGCAATCAGGGGCTATTCTTTTAGTCGATGTGGATGTGGATGGGCACGGTTTTTCAGCCTTGCTCATCGAATCGGCAATTCGCCCCGAATGGCTGAAGCAAGGGAATTTGGCCGACCTTGTTTTTAAGGAAACCGAAGTTTCACTGGCCAAAAATCTTTCAGGAACAATCAGTATGCGAAACCGGATGAAATGTACTGTCCTGCATATCGAACGCGGTGAACTTTTAAGCAAAATCAGCCTGAAGTTTCAGGAATACATGGTGGCATCGGCAGTTACAACCCGCGCCGTCGAGGCACTTCAGCTTAAAATTGGCGACGAAGTGGAAGCGCTGGTGAAAGCCAATGAGGTTTCGTTAATGAGAAAATAATAAATTTGAAAATGTGTCGATTTGAAAATGAATCCTGCACATTTTCAAATCTCCAAAACTTCAAATTAAAAAAATATGGATGCAACATTCGCTCAAACCATTTGGCTCACCATCAAACTGGCTGTTTCAACAACGGTCATTTTAGTTGTCATCGGCTTGCCTTTCTCGTATTGGCTGGCGTACACCAAGGTTAAAATTAAACCGCTGGTTGAAGCGCTGGTGAGTATGCCGATGGTTTTGCCACCTTCAGTAATAGGTTATTACATGCTGTTAATTTACAGTCCGCGCAACGGATTTGGCGAGTGGCTTGGCCGTGTTTTCGATGTTCGGCTGGCATTTTCGTTCGAAGGCGTGCTTATTGCATCCGTTATTTTCAGCCTGCCATTCATGGTCCAGCCGCTGCATAACGGGTTGCGCTCATTGCCTGAAAGTTTGCGCGAAGCCTCGTACACGCTCGGAAAATCGAGGATGCAGACTTTTTTCAGGGTGTTGCTGCCGAACATTAAACCATCGGTCATAACAGCTATTGCACTTACTTTTGCGCACAGCATTGGCGAATTCGGGATAGTGCTGATGGTTGGCGGGAACATGCCCGGCGAAACCCGCGTGGCTTCAATTGCTATTTACGACGAAGTTCAGGCACTCAATTTCGAAGCAGCCAACCGTTATGCACTGATTTTATTTCTGGTTTCGCTACTGTTGCTGACAACCATTTACAGTGTGAATAAAAAGTACGACTCATGGAAAATGATGTAATCCGGATCGAGGTTGAAAAGATGATGCACACGGCAAATGGCCCGATGAACCTTTCGGTCAGTACCAGTATTCAGAAAGGCGAACTGGTTTCACTTTTCGGGCAATCCGGAACAGGAAAAACAACACTTTTGCGAATCTTGTCCGGACTTATTCCTCCGGATAAAGGGTTGGTCAGGTTTGGAAAGACAGTTTGGTACGATTCGGAAAAAAAGATCAACATCGCCCCTCAAAACCGAAATATCAGTTTTATGTTTCAGGATTACGCCCTGTTCCCGAATATGACGGTGGAACAAAATATCAGGTTTGCCCAGCCACAGCGCAACGATGGTGCCCTGAAAGAATTGCTTGGCATTTTCGGGCTGAACGAATTCCGCAAACGGAAGCCCAACGGATTATCGGGCGGACAAAAACAGCGGGTGGCCCTGGCCCGCGCCCTGGCCCGGAAACCGCAATTGCTGCTGCTCGACGAACCGCTCTCGGCGCTTGATGCCGAAATGCGAAACACACTTCAGGACGAAATCGCACAGGCCCATCACATGTCGGGGGTAACTACCCTTTTGGTCAGTCACGATTTGAATGAAGTTTTTCGGCTGGCAGACCATGTCCTCTGTATCGAAAACGGCACGATAACCCGCAGCGGAAAACCGGATGAGGTCTTTTCGGACAGCAGTATCAGCGGGAAAGTGCAGATTACCGGTCAAATAGCGCGTATCGACCAACAGGGCATCATGAACATTGTGACAGTCATTTCAGGAAACAACCAGATTATCAGGGTTATTGCATTCGACAACGACCTGGAGAACCTGAAAATTGGCGACAGTGTTATGGTTTTTTCAAAGGCTTTCAACCCGATTATCAGCAAATTAAAGTGAATATACAAACTTGCCAAAATGAAGAATCGCCTTTAAAACCAATGGTCCTAAAGGCGATTCCCAATTTGGGCGTAAACTCCGGGTTATTTCACCGGCTCAATATCCAGCACTTTGAAGGAATTTGGTTTTACCGGACGCCTTCCGGTGCCTTCTCCAAATTCGCCTCCTGAAACATAAATATGATGAGTCGTTTTATCAACCGTGATGGTCCGTGCACCTGGTTGAGTGGCGATACTTTCCAAAGCTTTATATTTATTGGCACTTTCTTGCTGAATGACAGAAATGATCCCTTCGCCGCAAGATGCAAAAATGCGTTTGGTTGCCGGATCAAAAGCCACGCCATCGCAGCCTTTTCCAATCGGGGCCGAGGCAATTACTTTTCCTGAAACGGGATCAGAAACAACCATCAATTTGTTGCTGCATACCGAAAACAAGCGGTTGTTTGCCACATCGTATGCCAATCCTGAAGGTTCTTCGCCAGGGGCAATCGACCAAGTTTTTTCAACTTTCAGCGTAGCCGAATTGATGATGGCCAGGCTGCTTTTATCCTCGATGTTTACAAAAACTTTGCCTTTGTCATCGGTTTGTGCGAATTCGGGTTTTCCGGCCAGCGGAATGGTTGCAACGATTTTGTCGGTTGTAGCGTCAATCACGGTTGAATTGCTGGTCCTTCCATTAAACGTAAATACTTTCTTCGAGAACGGGTCATACAAAATGGCATCCGGGTTTTTGCCGGTACCCTGAACTCTCCCAATAACTTTAAAATTCTTCAAATCGACCACCAAAACCGACGAATCCCTTCCGCAGGAAATAAATGCCTTGTTCAAGTCGTTGGCAACGGCTATACCATGCACACCACTGGTTTCAGGAATTACAGCAATTTCTGCCGACGTTTTAAGGTTAACAACATTTACCTGCGAACTGTGCGAAACAAACAGATTTTGGTTTGCCTCGTCAACCGACAAATAATCCCAGCCGCCATCACCGGTCAACTGGATGGTTTTGGCAACTTTGTATTCCGGCTTCTGTGCCTGAACATTTTGAAACATCATGCAAACCATGACGATCATGATTGCTGAAAACAAGGTTTGTTTTTTCATTTTGTTACTGATTTTTAGTGTTTTAAATACTGATCGAGAAATGTAAATACTTTATTAATATTCTTTTTTGTTGTAAAACCTGGACCTCCATGATCATTGTTTTCAAGGATTTCAAAATTCACTTTATCCTTTCCAATGGCAGATGTAAGTTTGGTTGCAAGATTCTCAGATTGTTGAAAGGGAACCAAATGATCAATCCGTCCGTGTTGAATAAAGAATGGCGGATCGTCAGGAGTGATATAGGTTTCAGGATTCGCTTTTTGAACCAGTTCAGGCGCATCGCCTAAATTTTTACCAATTAATTCCGATTCAGGAGAATTTGGGAGGGAGTGCATTTGTGGATTTTTCACCCCGCTTGCTTTCAGTTGCTCATCCATTTTCAGAAAATCGGTCGGGCCAAACCAATCAACTACAGCCTGAATGCGACTCGATTGCGAAGGATTTCCCATGGTTAAATCTTCCAGTTCTTTCACATTCCCGGATGTTCCCAGTAATGCTGAAAGGTTTCCTCCAGCAGAGCCACCCCATGCTGCCATCTTTTCAGGATTGAATTTATACTCTTTGGCATTGGCCCGGATCCAGCGAATGGCTGCCTTTACATCGAAAATTTGTACCGGAAATATGGCTTCACCGCTTAACCGGTAATTAATCGAGACAACAGCATACCCTCTTTTGAGCCCTTCAAGCATCGGCGTAACCTGACCATCCGCTTTGTCGCCGACTTTGAATGCTCCACCGTGTATTGAAACGATGACCGGGAATGGTCCGTCTCCTCCATCCGGTAAATAAATATCCAGCTTTTGAGCTGGAGAAATTGTTGCATAAGCAACATCAAGCCACTTCCGCTTAATTTGATTTGTGTTGGCGTTTTGAGGCCCCTGGGCAAGTACAGTACTTGAAAATAGAACGCCAAAGAATATGACTGACAGAATTTGCTTTGCGATATTGCTTTTCATGGTGCAATGTATTAAATATATTATTGATTTATAGGTTTTTACGGGCGGTTTCCATGGATCATTCCTGAAACAATTCCTTTCATTTTTCCGTTCTCGGCCAGGATTACACCGCCCAGGTGAAGAACAATAAAAGTATAAATCAAATACTGAACAATTGCATGGAGGTTTCTCAAAGCCCCAGAGATTTCGCGGGAGAAACCCAGGCCGCGCCCAAATGCCATCCCCAGGCCGGTAAATACCATCAGGAAAAGCAACAGAAAGAACAGCATGTAACTAAGTTTCACCTGCATGTAATGTTTATACTCTGCTGAACCTGGGTCATTTTTTTTGGATAAGGCAATCGCCTTTTGCAGCCTGTTCCGCATTTTTTCTTCTTCAGGCTGAGTAAATTCAATCACTACCCGGGCCAGGAAAAGGATTGCCAACCCAAACCCAAAATATTTGTGGACATTCCACACTTTATCTTCGTACCCGTGCGACACTGCCAACGCCTGCTCATTGTTAACTGTAATACCTTTTTTGCTTAGCTGGTCCTGAACCAGTTGAAGATTATCGCGCGGCGACAACAAAGTTGAATTAAACAGCACGGTGACCATTGAGCCGGTAAGAAACAAGAAGGTAAGCCAGTGCCAAATCCGCAACGCAGCAGAATGTTGCTGAAGAAAAGGCGAAGTTTCGGGATTTGTGGAAATGCTTTTTTTATCCATTGTGTTAGTTTTAAATTATCCATGATGGAACAGATAGGTTAACCAGATGTTTTAAATGACTGAATTTAAACAAGCAAATCCTGAATTGTGGATAATACAAGCAGGGATGAAGCCATTTTGCATTATCCAAGCATTGACTATCCTGAAGCCGAAAGGTTTAAAATAAAGGCTCCCTGCTGAGCGAACAACCGGGAGCCTTTTCACATTTCCTTAAAATTAACTGGAAAAGATCATTTGTTATGGGAAAAAATTTAAAGCGACTTTTCGAATTGCCAGCCTGCTTAAGGCAGGTAATGACTTTTTTCTTTATTTTGTCCGACTCAGACTTTAGTTCAGAATTGACTTTTTCCAATAACTAAGTAATAGGAATGAAATAATGTCGCATTTTGAATTCTAGGTTTCTTGACTCACCCCAAGCTCGCGGTGCTCGCTTTTCCCCTCTCTACGCGTAGAGAGGGGGGACGTCCGCTTGCGGACGTGGGGTGAGTCAAGAATAAAATACGACAATAAATTGTTCCCATTACTTAATTACTTTTTTCATTTTTTCTCTTTCCACTTTCCTGAATATTATTTCTTTACCGAGAACTTATAAATGGTAGTCGATTTCAATGTTTCGCCCGGTTTCAGTAAGGTATTCGGAAAGTTCGGATGGTGTGGGGAATCTGGATAATGCTGGGTTTCCAAACAAATTCCGTTTCGATATTTGTATGGGTTTCCGCGTTTTCCAATGCTGGTTCCATCCAAAAAATTGCCGGTATAAAGCTGAACGGCTGGTTCTGTAGTCAAACATTCCATGTAACGGCCCGAAGCAGGTTCGTACAAACTGGCACAGAAAGTCATTTCATGGCCGTTCTGGTCTTTGTTCAAAATGTAATTGTGGTCGTACCCACCGGCATATTTCATTTGTTGCATCGGGTCTTTAATCCGTTCGCCAATAACGTGAGGAGTGGTAAAATCCATTGCAGTTCCGCGGACATCCATAATTTCACCTGTTGGGATCAACTGCGAATCGGCTACTGCAGTGGTGAAGTTTGCATCAATGTCAAGCACATGATCCAGGATGTCGCCCATGCCTTCACCTTTCAGGTTAAAATAACAATGGTTGGTCAAATTGAAATAGCAAGATTTATCGGTGGTTGCTTCGTAGTCAATTTTCAAGCCGTTGTCTTTGGTCAGGGTGTAGGTCACCTTCACGTTTTTATTTCCGGGGAAGCCCCATTGGCCATCGGGACTCAAAATAGTCATTTCCACTGCGGGTCCGTCGGCAGTTTGAATTTCCTTCCCATCCCACACCTGGCGGTAAAAACTATCTGGTCCGGAGTGCAAACAGGCTTTCATGTTGTTTTGCGGCAACTGGTAAACTTTGCCATCAATTTCGAACTGGGCATTGGCAATGCGGTTGGCATACGGGCCAACAACTGCGCCAAACCCGGATTCGCCTTTAAGGTATGCGTCAATTGACGAATATCCCAGGACCACATCCTCCATTTTCCCATTTTTATCAGGTACGAAAATGGAAACAATTTTGGCCCCGTAATTGGTGAGGGTTACCAGAATCCCATTTTCATTTCTGAGTGTGAATAAGGTAGTTTGTTTTCCGTTAACGACTTTCTCGAAGTCGGCTTTAGTGTACGATGGAGTTAACTCCTTTTTAGGTGCTGCACAGGAAAAAACGATTCCGGCAAGAAGCAGCAAACCGATTAATTTCTTCATTGGATTATTAATTTTTTATGATTTAGAAAGCTAAAGATAAGTGTTTTGGAATACTTTATAAAAATCGGGTTTCTATTCCTGACAAAAAATTACGTCAGGGGAGGCCAAACTGATCCGATGAGTTTGAAGTTCATCGGATCAGTGCCCTGAAAGTTTGTTTTTATTTCATCCCGAATTCGATCAGTTCACCCAGTTTCAGGTATTTGGCATACAAAGCCTGATATTTAGAAGCATTTTCAGGAATTGGAGAATACGTTTTTTCGAAACCACCGCCCATTTTTTTCTGAGCGACTGCCGTGTCGGGGTAAATCCCGGCAACCACCGCAGCGGCCATGGCCGAACCCAGGGCGCAGGCCTGTTCTGAACGGGCCACTTTGATGGGCATATTCAAAACATCGGCCACAATCTGCATCACAAATGGCGATTTTTTTGCCACACCGCCCAATGCAATCACACCGTCGATGCGCACACCTTCGCCAATAAACCGATCGACAATGGCTTTCGAACCGAATGCGGTTGCCTCAACCAGGGCACGGAAAATGCGCGGTGCATCCGACCCCAGATTTAAGCCTGAAATTACGCCTTTCAGGTTCTGGTTCGCGTCTGGAGTGCGGCGGCCATTCATCCAGTCGAGGGCAACGATGCTGCTGTCTTCAATCGGAATTTGTTCGGCAGCTTTGGTTAATTCAGGAATAATGCGCGACGAGATTTCGTCAATCATTTTGGTTTTTGTGGCTTCGTCAATCAGTGTACTGCTGTTGATAATCTTTTCAGAAGGCCACAGCAGCACATTTTTAAACCAGGCATAAATATCGCCGAAAGCCGACTGGCCAGCCTCCATGCCCAACATTCCGGGAACAATCGAGCCGTCAACTTGTCCGCAAATTCCGCTGATCAGTTTGTCGCCCACTTCTTCCATCGGGGCAATCAGCATGTCGCAGGTTGAGGTTCCCATCACCTTGCTCAAATAATACGGTTCGATTTCGGCGCCCAAAGCACCAAGGTGCGCATCAAAAGCCCCTACCCCAACTTTCACGTTCGCCGGCAGTCCCAATTTTGCGGCCCATTCAGGAGTAATTGTGCCAGCCGAAATGTCGCAGGTAAAGGTTTCTTTGAACAAACGGTCTTTCAATCCACTCAAAAGCGGATCGAGTTTTACCAGGAACTCTTCGGTGGGCAAACCGCCAAAAGCCTCGTGCCACATGGCTTTGTGCCCGGCAGCGCAACGCGACCGTTTCAGCGTTTTCGGGTTGGTATTGCCGGTCAGGATGGCCGGAATCCAGTCGCAATGTTCAACCCACGAACTGGCAGCGCGGAAAACTCCGGCATCTTCGCGGATCACGTGCAGCAACTTGGCCCAGAACCATTCCGAAGAATAAACGCCCCCTTCAAATTTGGTGAAATCGATGGACCATTCCCTGGCCAGCTCATTAATTTCATCGGCCTCCTTAACGCCTGTGTGGTCTTTCCAGAGCACAAACATGGCATTTGGGTTTTCTTCAAATCCGGGTGTTAACGACAGCGGTGTCCCTTTTTCGTCAACAGCGATGGGGGTTGATCCGGTGGTGTCAACCGAGATACCCACCACGTTTTCAGCTACTCCTGCCGGGGCCAGTTTCAAAGCTTCAACGATGGTAAATTCCAAACCTTCGAGGTAATCTTTCGGGTGCTGGCGGAAGCGGTTATTGGGCGCATCGCAGTACAATTGTTTTTTCCAGCGCGGATATTCGAAGACTACGCTTGCTACTTCTTCTCCATTTTCGGTGTTCACAATCAATGAACGAACAGAATCGGTACCGTAATCCAGCCCGATTGTAAATTTTGCCTGAGTCATTTTTTATTTTGTTTTACGTTTGATGTTTGAATTTTATGTCATGAAATAGTCATTCGACTGTCATTGATGGTAACCCCCAGGATCAATAAATGAGGCAAAGCGAATGACAACCAATGACTTTTACGTTTTACCGGAAACTGAGACTCTCCTATCCTTGCCCGTAATACGCGTCTTTGCCGTGTTTCCGCAGGAAATGCTTATCCAGAAGAGTCTGGTCCATGCTGGTTTCAGGATTGAGGTTCAGGCTCCGGAAGGTCATTTTTGCAACCTCTTCCAGAACAACGGCGTTGTGAACGGCATCGTCGGCATTTTTTCCCCAGGTGAACGGTGCGTGGTTGTTCACCAGCACCCCCGGAATCATGTCGGGATCCAAACCGTTGAAGCGCTCGATGATTACCCGACCAGTTTCCAGTTCATATTCGCCTTTAATTTCGGCTTCGGTCATTTTGCGTGTACAGGGAATTTCGCCGTAAAAATAATCGGCTTGAGTTGTTCCAACCGCAGGAATCCCTTTACCTGCCTGGGCCCAGCTTGTTGCCCATTCGGAGTGTGTATGGACCACCCCGCCAATATTCAGGAACTGGCGGTACAAAATCAGGTGTGTGGGGGCATCGCTCGAAGGTTTTAGTTTTCCTTCAACCACTTTGCCATACAAATCGAGCACAACCATGTCCGATGGTTTCATCACATCATAGGAAACGCCACTGGGCTTGATTACTACCAGGCCATGCTGGCGATCGATGCCACTGACATTGCCCCAGGTAAAGATTACCAGACCGTGTTTAACCAGGTCGAGATTGGCTTTCCAGACTTCTTCTTTTAATTTTTCAAGCATATTTAGTTCAAAATTTCAAGTTGTCAAAAGGCAGGATGGATAATAAAATGTAAATTTAACACTTATCTTTACTTCTCAAAACAGAGAAGCCTGATTTGATTTAATCCACCAAAAAAGAGCTTTAAATCCTGAAAATTTCGGCCTGGCAATAAAAGAAAAACAAGCTGTGACCAGAATGCCAGGAACTGCTGAAATTAACTGTTTTATCTGGATTCTTAAGTTCTTAAGCCCGACATTTAATTTGGTGGTTTCAAACATTCAGGCCAGGATAAACGTTTAAAACATGTCGTAAAACACAAAACATTGATTCCTTAATCAAACCGAAAAAAATCAGAAAATGGCAGCAAATATTCCGGAAACGGCACTCAAACGAATTGTAATTGTCGGGGCAGGTTTTGGCGGCCTGAAAATGGCCCAAAAACTTATGGGCAAAGGTTATCAGGTTGTCCTGATTGACAAAAACAATTACCATCAGTTTCAGCCCCTGTTTTATCAGGTGGCTTCTTCAGGAATTGAACCCAGTTCCATCCTTTTTCCGCTTCGGAAAATTTTTCAGAAACGGACCGATATGTACATCCGTGTTGCCGAGGTCCTTTCCGTAAATCCTGAAAAAAAAGTGCTATCGACCAGCCTGGGCACAGTTTGGTACGATTACCTGGTTATCGGGACCGGCGTGAATTCAAATTTCTTCGGAATGAAAAACATGGAAGAATATGCCATTCCGATGAAATCGGTTTCGGAAGCGATGGCCCTGCGCAACCGCTTGCTGCTGAGTTTCGAAAAAGCGGTGACACTTCGCGACCAGAACGAGAAAAAAGCGCTCCTGAACATTGTGATCGTTGGTGGCGGCCCCACCGGTGTTGAAGTTGCCGGCGCCATTGCCGAGATGAAAAATTTTGTCCTCCCAAAAGATTATCCCGACCAGAATTTCGACCTGATGCAGATTAACCTGATCGAAGGTTCGGGCGCCCTTCTGGCCAACATGTCGGCACATGCCTCAAAAAAAGCTTTATTTTATCTGAAACGACTGGGCATAAACGTTTTACTCAATACTCGGGTTACCGATTACGATGGGAATACACTGAAATATGCCGATGGGCAAACCATTCAAACTAAAATGGTGATTTGGGCCGCCGGGATCAGTGGTGAAGTTCCTGAAGGATTTCCGGCTGAATCAATCGGGCGGGGAAAGCGCCTGGTAGTCGATGAATTCAATAAACTGAAAGGTTTGGAAGATATTTATGCCATCGGCGATGTTTCCATGATGTCAACGCCCGAATTTCCGAACGGACATCCGCAGGTGGCGCAAGTCGCCATCCAGCAAGGACTAAACCTGGCCAACAACCTGATCGCATCCCTTCATAAATCGGCCCCAAAACCGTTCAGGTACATCGACCGCGGTTCGATGGCAACCATTGGCCGCAACCGGGCGGTAGCCGATTTACCTTTCCTGAAATTCAGCGGGTTTATCGCCTGGCTCACCTGGATGTTTGTGCACCTGATGGCCATTGTTGGCGTAAAAAACCGATTGCTTATTTTTATCAATTGGTTGTGGAATTACATGACCTACGACCAGTCGCTCCGTCTGATTCTGTGGGCTTCCCGGAAAATCCCATCGGTGCCGTCGCCATCAACTGAAGAAGAGCAATAAAAAAAGGTTGATGCCGGCCAAAAATAGCTGTCGGTATCAACCTTTCTTCAAACTTGATTTTCTGATCCTACCAAATCAAGGCCCGGTCAGCTTCCTTGAGGTACATAAAATCCCCTTCCTTCACGTTAAAAGCCTTCTGAAATTCAGGCATATTGCGCAGTGGCCCTAAAACCCTGAAGCGTCCCAGCGAATGGACATCATCTTTGGTCAGGCGGACAATTTCCTTATCTCTGATGTTCTGTGCCCACAAATGTGCATAGGCCAGGAAAAAACGCTGATCGGGCGTAAATCCATCGATAGGTTTCTCGTTACCGGTAAGTACTTTCTGGAGGGCATGGTATGCCACATTTAAACCGCCCAAATCAGCAATGTTTTCACCCAAAGTCAACGCGCCATTTGCTTTGAGTGAATCGAGTACGGTAAAACTATTAAACTGATTGACTAAAACTTGTGTCCGCTCGTTAAATTTTTTTGAATCCTCTGCGGTCCACCAGTCAGCCAGGTTCCCGAATTTGTCGTACTGACGCCCTTCATCGTCAAAACCGTGTGTCATTTCATGTCCGATGACCACGCCAATCGCACCGTAATTCACGGCATCGTCGCCATTGGTGTAAAAGAAAGGAGGCTGAAGAATTGCCGCTGGGAACACAATTTCGTTCTTCGATGGGTTGTAATACGCATTGACCTCCTGAGGAGGCATCATCCATTCGGCGCGGTCAACCGGCTTATTTATTTTCGAGATCATGAAATTAAAATCGAAGCTATTAGACTTCAGTACATTATCGACATAAGACAGTGTCGAAACCTGAAGCCCTGAATAGTCGCGCCATTTATCCGGATACCCAATTTTAACAGCAATCGCATCAAGCTTTTCGAGTGCTTTCGTTTTGGTTGCATCGCTCATCCATGCCACATTTTTAATGCGGTCGCCAAGCGAAACTTTCAGGTTTCCAACCAGTTCAACCATTCGTTTTTTTGATTCAGCCGGGAAATATTTCTGAACGTACATTTGCCCAAGTGCTTCGCTCAGGGCTCCATCGGTTGCACCCTGCACCCGTTTCCATCGTGGCCGTTGGGCCATTTGACCGGAAAGCGTTTTACCGTAAAAATCGAAACTCTGGTTCACAAAAGCAGCCGGAAGATATGGGGCAAGGCTCCTGACCACCTTCCATTTCAGGTAAGTTTTCCAGTTATCAACCGGTATTTCTTTCAACATTTTGCCCAGTTCGGTAAAAAAGGCAGGCTGCCCAACAATAAAATCGCCCGGATTTTGAAGGCCAATATGCTGGAAATAAGAAGACCAGTTAATTTCAGGAGAAATTTTCCGGAGCCCCTCCACGTTCATTTTATGGTAAATATTATGTGGGTCGCGCAATTCAAGCTTGGTCATCGACACAGCGGCCAGCCTTTTTTCCAGGTTATAAATCATTTCGGCATCCGATTTTGCTGAAGGTTCAGCGGAACCATCCAACACAAACATTTTTTGAAGATACGTCCGGTAAGCTTCCTGAATTTCCTTGCTACGCTGGTCGTCCTTCATATAATAGTCGCGATCGGGCAGGCCCAATCCACCCTGGAACAGGTAAGCCACAACCATTTGCGAATTTTTCTGGTCGGCATCCGAAAAGATCAAGAACATCGGGAATATCTGATGTGCCTGTAAATCGGCAACCACGTTCAGCACATCCTGGCTGTTCTTCGCCAACGAAATCTCATCAAACAAAGGCTGAAGAGGCTTAAGGCCATCCGACTCTATTTTGGCGGTATCCATTCCGGTGTTGTAAAAATCGGCAATCTTTTGGGCGATTGTCCCGGGTTCCTGCTTCTTTGAAGCAATTTCGGTGATCAACTTTTGAACCTGAACTTCGCCGGTATCGGCCAGCAAATCGAACGATCCGAACCTGCTTTTTTCAGCCGGGATCGGGTAACGTTTTTTCCAGCCACCATTGGCATAATTGTCGAAGTCGGTTGCCGGGCTTACGGTTGTATCCAGATCGGCCAGATCAATGGCCTTCGGCCTGGGGCCTTCGTGTGTACAGGCCAGGCTCCCCAGCAACAATGACGTTAAAACAAATCGATTTAAATTTCTCATAACAAAAAAATATAGTTGTAAATATTCAGCCCCGGGAATTTCAAAAATAGTCAATTGACTATTTGTCATCCATTTCAGGAAAGATTACAAAAAAACCACAAAAAAACTACATCAGGTTTCAGGACAAAAAATACGAAGTTTTTTGGAGCTGGCTAACCTGAAAACAACGCTTTTGCGACAAACATGCTCAACAACAGCGACAAACAACCCCATATCAGCCCAAGAAGATAACATTTTATCTTTTTTTTCAACATGAAAACAAGTAAATTTCAATCATCTGAAAATCAAATACACAAATGAAGATCCTGTTTCTGTGTACCGGTGGCAATTCGTGCCGAAGTTTGATGGCCGAAACTTTCCTTCAGCAAATGGATAAGTCGCTGGAAGTATCTTCGGCGGGGCTTCATCCCGATAGTCAGACCGATCCGATGGCTGTAAAAGTTATGCAGGAAGCCGGGATTGATATGAGCGCAAAAAAGCCGAAAAGTTACCTGGAATTTGAAGGGAAACCGGTGGATTACCTCATAACAATATGCGACGGAACAATTGACAAAATAACTTCTGTCAACATTCCTGCCACACACAAATTTCATTTGGGGTTCGAAGATCCGCGAAAAGCGCTCAGCAACGAAGAGCATTTAGTTGATATTTACCGCAATATCCGCGACGAGATCAGGAATGAACTCGATTATTTTTATACCCGCATCCTGATCCCAAAACTGGTCAGAGAATAGATTCAACCGTTTTTTCAGGCAAAAGCCCAAGCAAACAAATGCCCGGGCTTTTTAATTTTTCCTGAAGCTCAAACTCATCACTTGTTCAACTTCGTCGGGAGTAATTGGAATGCGGTCGCCAAGAATTTCGCTGCCGGTTTCAGATACAAAAATGTCATCTTCCAGCCTTATTCCGCCAAAACACAGGTAACCAGCCAAATGATCGGAATTCACCCGCCCTGTTCATCTCAAGGAGGCCCAACTATTCCATTTTAAACTGAAAATTTTTTTTAACAATTTCTTTTTCATTATGAAATATAACTGCAATTTCTCTGCAACAACGATGCTCTACATTTGCCGATAATTTATTGATCACAAAAAAAAATGAAAATGAAAAAAACCCTACAACATTTATTATCAGCAACTTTGATCTTTAGTTCTGTATTGGTCGCGCAAGACTTGATCGCACAACCGGGTTATGTTACCGGCGATTTTCACCAACACACCACTTACACCGATGGTAGTTATTCATTTGGTAAAATGATGGAAATGAACAACAAATTCGGTCTCGATTGGTGGGCTAACAGCGAGCATGGTGGCGGTTTCCCAACCTGGGGGATTGTAACCGGAATTGACCTCGGCACAAGTGTGAAATGGAGCGCAGCAGGAATTACCCCACTTGGTACCGCAAATGGTGAAAATATGTGGCGCTGGCAAGAGTTGCGCGACTGGTCGTTTCGCGATGTACAACTTTGGCGCCGGGTTTTGCCCGACAAGGTAATCATCCAGGCTTATGAAATGAATGTCCCCGGACATGAGCATGCATCATTTGCGATTATTGCCAATCAATTCGATGTAACCAACCCGAATGTGAATCCATTGGCACAATTCGAATACATGTTCGATAATGGCGACAAAGATGTATCCAGTCCAAATAATTGGATAAAAAGTACTAAAACCGGTCATGAAAAAGCGATTGAAGCTATGGCTTGGCTGGAAGCCAACTATCCTAAGCAAAGTTGGGTAATTCCGGCGCACCCCGAACGTTATAAATACAATAGCAAGACAGGTTGGGACATTAATCACTTCCGCGACCTTAACAATGCAGCTCCTGATGTATTCTTCGGCTTTGAAAGTGTACCTGGCCATCAAAAAGGTAAAAATCGCGGCGAGTATGGATCAACACGTCCTTCATACGGTATCGAAACTTATGGTGGAGCCGGATGGATGTCGGCAAAAGTAGGCGGTTTGTGGGATGCAATGTTGAGCGAAGATCGTCATTTTTGGCTGTTTGCCAACTCCGACTGCCACAATAACGAGGATGACGGAAGCGACTTCTTCCCCGGAGAATACCAAAAAAACTACACTTTTGTAAGCAATAAAAAAGATCCTCAAGCCATTGCCGATGGACTACGTTCAGGTAATTCGTATGTTGTAATGGGCGATCTGATTGACTCTCTTCAATTTAAAATTGGCACCGCCAAAATGGGTGGTGTCTTTGAATCAACTGATGGGAAGATTAGTATTACAATCCGCCTTCGTGATCCACAAGGAACAAACAACAATCGTTATAGCAACTATACAAACCCAGAGTTGGATCATATTGACATAATTGCCGGAACAGTAGGCCCAAAAGTTGACCCGGCAAACACCGATGAATACAAAAAAGATTCAGTAAGCACAACCAAAGTGATTGCCCGTTTCGGAAAGTCATCCTATACCGATGGAAATGGTCTTGTCACTCAAATCTGGACTGAGAAAGCTGATGGATGGAAAGAAATGAACTTAGATTTTACAATCCCAACCGGTAAGAAAATGTATTTCCGTTTACGTGGAACAAACCTAGCTATCAATACAGCTAACGAAACAGACAAAAACGGCAACCCATTAATTGATACTGAGGGACTTAATACTCCAGCCATTGCTTTTGCCGACCTATGGTTCTATTCGAACCCTGTATTTGCGTTAAATAAAACGACTCTCTCTTCAAGCGTTATACGAAACGCTGAGTTTAAAATCTATCCAAATCCAGTCAAAGAAATGCTTAATATCGATTTTACCAAGCCTCAAAAAGGCGATCTGGTTATCTCCGATTTTTCAGGTAAAACTGTATTAAAATCGAGTATTGACGGAGAATTTTCAAAGCAAATTTCAATCAAAGGCCTTGCAAAAGGTTCTTACATTGTGAGCATCGATGGTATTTCGCAAAAAATAATAGTTGACTAGCCAATTGCTACTTTTTCAAATCACAGAAAGAGGTGAATCAAACGGTTCACCTCTTTCAATTTTCTCAGCACGATCTCATCACTTCTTCAACTTCGTCGGGAGTAATTGGAATGCGGTCGCCAAGAATTTCGCTGCCGGTTTCGGTTACCAAAATGTCATCTTCCAGCCTTATTCCGCCAAAATCAAGGAAACTTTCCAAATGGTTGAAATTGATAAAACCGGTATTGATTTTTTCGGCTTTCCACTTTTCAATCAATGCCGGAATGAAATAGATGCCAGGTTCGTTGGTAATTACAAAACCCGGCTGAAGTTTCCGTCCCATGCGTACATAAGCCGTTCCAAACTGATCGACAGGCCTGGTTTCATCGTCATATCCCACATAAAGCTGTCCAAGGTCTTCCATATCGTGAACATCCAGCCCCATCATGTGGCCCAATCCGTGCGGCATAAACAAGGCATGGGCGCCATTCCTGACAGCTTCCGTCACATCTCCCTTCATCAAACCCAGCTCCTTCAATCCTGAAGCAATTACTTCGGCAGCAGCCAGATGAACCGACATGTAGGTCGATCCGGGTTTGGTCAATTCGCGGGCACGATTATTGGCAGCAAGCACAATCTCATATATTTCGCGCTGTTTCTGTGAAAATTTGCCGCCAACAGGAACTGTTCGGGTAAAATCGGATGCGTAATGCGAACCGACTTCAGCCCCGGCATCGACCAGCAACAAACGCCCGTTTTGCAAGGCATCCGAGTGGTTGTGATTATGCAGTGTTTCACCGTGCTGCGACAGGATTACCGGAAAAGAAACCATTCCACCACCCGCATTGGCAATTCCTTCGATTGTTCCGGCAATGGTTTGTTCCCACACGCCGGCTTTGGCCATTTTCATGGCGGTAACATGCATCTGATAACCAACTACACAAGCTTTCCTGATCTCAGCAAGTTCCTGCGCTTCCTTAACCGAACGCAAATCAACAATGGCTTTAATCAATTCAACCGAAGCGTAGGTTTTTAGCTTCGAAACCGAAATGCCCAGCAATTCATTCAGCAACAGTTTATTTTCAGCGCGATATGGCGGTAGAAAATGAATTTTTCTTCCTGAAGTGATGGCTTTTTCAAGAATTTTTTGAAGATTTATGAAGGGTTCGGTTCTTTTAACGCCTACTTTTTCGGCTTTTTCAGAAAGTGCTACCTGAGGCCCCATCCAGATAATGTCTTCGATACTCACATTGTCGCCAAAAATAATTTCTTCGCCTGAATCCACATCAAGCACTCCGGCAAGATTTTGAAAATCAAGCCCAAAGAAGTACAAGAACGAACTGTCTTGCCTGAAATAAAAGGTATTATCGGCATAGTTCATTGGAGAATCGGCATTTCCCAGGAGCAAGATCAGGCCTTCGGAGATTTTCCTTTTCAATTGCTGCCTGCGGGCAATATAGGTTTCTGCTTTAAACATGTTCATCTTTTTTAATAATTCAGGGAAAGATAGAAAAAATACCACTGCCAAAAACTGACAATAACCAGACAAATGTTTTATACTATATTGAAAAGTGAAAATCAATTGAATAATTTGCAAACCGCTACCCAAATTTTTCGTAAATTAAACTAACCAAAATACTCAACGCCATGAACAACTCTCTGATGATTTATCTGAACAAACGGCTGCACCAGAACGACCCAAAATATCAGGCAGCTGCTACTCATCCCGGACCGGTAATTTGTATTTCAAGAGAAGTGGGATGTGGGGGCGTAACCTTTGCCAGATTGTTGGCCGCTGAATTGGACAAACTTTCGGGCTACCACAAATGGAAAGTTATTAGCAAGGAAATTTTGACTGAAAGTGCCCGCGAGTTGAATATGGACCGGAACAAGCTTCGAACCATAATAAAAGAAGGCGACAGGGGCGTATTTGATGAAATTCTTAGCGCTTTCAGCGAAAAAAGGTTTAAAAGCGACCGGAAAATCGGAAAAACGCTGCGCGACCTGATCAGAAGTTTTGCAACGGATGGTTACTGCATTATTGTTGGAAGGGCAGGCCATATTTTTACCAAAGACATTGAAAAATCCTTATGTATTAAACTGACCGCCTCGCAGGATTGGAGAATAAAGCAGATTATGGTTAAAAACAACTTAAACCTGCGCGAAGCCATGGATTTCATTAATCAAACCGAAAAGGAAAGGCAAAACTTCCGGAAATATTTTGCAGACTTCAGCCACCAGGAAGATGAATTCGACCTGACAATTAACATTTCGCGGATAGACATTGACCGTGCAATTGCACTTGTCGGCTTTGCAGCACAGCATAAAGGTTTGCTGGAAACAAACAAAAGTAAGGTAGAAGTATTTTGAGTTCCAGTCTCCAAATCTCAGGCAATTTTCCTGAAATTTGGAGACTTGAACCCGGAACTGGGAATTATTTCAGCCATTTATCGAGCCATTGTTTGAAAACCCTTTGCCACAGGATTCCGTTTTGCGGTTGCAGCACCCAATGGTTCTCATCCGGGAAAATCAGCATTTCGGCCGGGACACCGCGCAAAACAGCAGCGTCGAATGCGGCCATTCCCTGTGATGCTAAAATCCGGTAATCTTTCTCACCGTGGATCACCAGGATCGGAGTGTCCCATTTGTCAACAAACAAATGCGGCGAGTTGGCATACGACCGTTGTGCAATCGCATTCGATTTATCCCAGTATGGCCCGCCCAGATCGCGGTTTACAAACCACATTTCTTCGGTTTCCAAATACTGTTGCTCCAGGTTAAACATCCCATCGTGTGCAATGAAAGCCTTGAAGCGCTTTTGATGATGACCAGCCAGCCAATAAACCGAGAATCCACCATAACTTGCTCCCACACAGCCTAATTTGTCTTTATTTACAAAAGGCTCTTTGGCCAGTGCATCAATAGCAGAAAGGTAATCTTTCATGTTTTGTCCGCCGTAATCGCCACTGATCTGTTCCAGCCATTCTTTCCCGAAGCCAGGCATTCCGCGCCGGTTTGGCGCAACCACAATGTACCCGTTGGCAACCATTTGCTGAAAATTCCAACGGTACGACCAGAACTGGCTGACTGTTGATTGCGGGCCACCTTCGCAATACAAAATGGTTGGATATTTCTTGTTCGGGTCAAAATGAGGCGGATAAATTACCCAAACCAGCATTTCCTTGTTGTCGGTGGTCTTCACCCAGCGTTCTTCAACCTTTCCCATTGTGAGCTGGTCCAAAATTGGTTTGTTCTGGAAGGAAAGTTCAGTTTCTACTCCTGATTTGGGATCGATCGCATAAATTTCGTCGGGTTTGCTCATCGAATGTTTAACCCCAATGAGTTTATCTTTTGCTTCGGCCACAAAACCGTAGTCCTGCACACCTTTGGTGATTTGCGTAATTTTCCGGCCAGAAATATCCAATCGGTAAATCTGTGTAAGGGCGTGCCAGCAACTCACAAAATAAATCGATTTGCTGTCGGAACTCCAGGAAAGATTACTTGAATTCTGGTCGAACCCTGCTGATTCATCTGTCTTTTCACCGGTTTCCAAATTCAGGAGGAACAAGCGGTCCTTGTCAGATTCGAACCCATCACGCTCCATGCTTTCCCAGGCCAGCCATTTTCCATCGGGCGAAAAAACCGGGTTCTGGTCGTACCCCATCATCCCCTGCGTCTTGTTTTCAGTCTTTCCGGTTTCAACGTTGAAGAAATAAATATCTGAATTGGTTGAAAGTGCATATTCTTTACCTGTTTTTTTGCGGCAGGTGTAGGCAATTGTCTTTCCATCCGGGCTCCAGGCAAGCTGCTCCGTTCCGCCATAAGGTTTCATTGGGCTTTCAAAAGGCTCCCCTTTCAAAATATCGACCTCATTTCCAATCTTTCCATCCTTATAATCGGCAACAAACGGATGTGGAACGGTTTGCACCCATTCATCCCAGTGTTTGTACATCAGGTCTGTTTCCAGGTGTGCATTGGCTTTTGGTAAATCAGGAAACAAATCGTGAATATCGGGCTTGACTTTTACGTCGGCAGTATATAGAATCCGGGCCATGTCGGGTGAATATTTAAACCCGGTCATTCCGCCCTTCACCTCAGAAACCTGAACAGCGCCTGTACCATCCGGATTCATTTCCCAAAGCTGCATATCGCCTGATTTATCTGACAAATAGCCAATTTTTTTTCCATCAGGCCGCCAGGCAGCAGAAGTTTCTTTTTCAGGGGTATCGGTTAATTTTATTGGGGCACCTCCTGAAACCGGAACTGCGTACAAATCGCGGTACGATTTGTTTTCTTCGACATTAAAGGTGGTAACCGAGTACAAAACGGTGGCCCCGTCGGGCGAAACATCCGGATCGCCAATCCTTCCAAAGCTCCATAAAACTTCCGGCGTCATAATATCCGAAGTAAGTTTTGGAACTTCGGGAACAGAATGTTGTGTCATTTCTTTATTCGTTTTCTGGTTTGAACATGAAAACAGCATTGCCGCAACAGCAAGTAAGCAAACAGATTTTATCATGTTGTTCATCTTTATAAAAGTTCTACCCAAATTTCATTAAGGCGGTGAATGTAAGGATTGTCGGGCAATTAAAAAATGAAAAGCACCTGTTATTCACAAACAGATGCTCCCAAAAACCGAATTTATAGAACCAAATTTAATACTTGTATTCGCCGGTGAATTCAAAGCATGACCCATCGAAATCTTTGGCAGTTACTTTAAATGGTGTGCTGTGCTTACCTTCTACTTTGAGCGAATTCAGCTTAAAAGTTACGATCGCCGAAAGCGGAAGGGCTTCGGAATCACCGTTTTCGTTATGCCTGAGTTCCAGGACCACCGGGCCGTTCTCGGTATTTATTGCTCCCGGTTGCTTCACCAGGTTTATAAAATGAATTTTGTTCCCGCCCTGAAATTTCAGCTCAAAGTTCAGCATATCATTCTTGATCCATATATCCTGAACATGAATTGGATCATTTCCGATGCTGTCTTCCATTGCTGGCGTAATATCCAGAATGTCTTTGAACAAAATCTTCCGGAGTGAATTAATACGAACGTTGTACTGTTCCTGGGTCCCGGTATTCGATTTATTTCCTAAAATGGTAAAATTGGCCAGCACGCGCTCATTGTTTTCCACCTGATCAAGTAAATCGGGATATATCTCCGGAAATAAAACCGAGCCATCGTCGAGGTTAATCGAGAAAGTTTGTGCAACCGAATCTTTTTGAACGATCCCGATCCCAACCCAGAAATTGTCATAGTAATATCCATCATCTTTCATTTTACAGCCAGTAAAAAAGCCGAGAATGATACCCATCATCAAAAAAAAGGTAAGTTTTTTCATTGCTTTCATGTTTTAAAATTGTTTTCGTTTTTCAAACTGACAGCCAACTTTTCAAAAAATAACAAGTCGATCAACCAGCCTGTGTGCTTTCCATTTTCAAATTTTCTTGTTTTTATAGATTCAGGAAATCGCTCTTGGGTTGCGTGCGAAATTTTTTTTAAAAGAATTTTACGATTTCGGGTTTTGGCATAACAATTGACAGTTCATATCTATATATTTACATACGTTTGATCAAAATGTTCAGACAGAAGATATGAAACAGTAAATCACAATTTTTTAATCAGTTATGAGAAAATTATTTTTAACAGTGGCCGCTGCAACCTTAATCCTTTCTGCTTGTGGCAACCAAACACAGGCAGGAAAAGAAAATTCAGCTAATAATACTTCTACTGCCGGGGCACGTGTTTCAGAGGGTTCTGAAAGACTAACCAAAGCAGTTTTTATTCAGAAAGTTTGGGATTATACCAAGTCGCCAAACGACTGGAAATTCCTTGGGAACAAGCCTGCGATTATTGATTTTTATGCCGATTGGTGTGGCCCATGCAAAATTGCCAGCCCAATCCTCGACGAAATTGGCAGCGAATATGCCGGCAAACTCGTGGTTTATAAAGTCAACACCGATCAGGAACAAGAATTGGCACAAGTTTTTGGAATTTCAGGAATTCCGGCCTTCCTCTACATTCCGGTCTCCGGAAAACCTGTCATGATGTCAGGAATTGCACAATCGAAAGAAGAAACGAAAAAGATGTTTATCGACAACATCGAAAAATATCTTTCTGTAAAGAAATAGAAATGGCAAAGCAATGAGGATTTTCACGACGGAATTGCCATAAACAGAAAACCCCGAAATTTCTTTCGGGGTTTTTTATTGATTTGGGTTGACTGATTTCTATTTTGCCCTTTCCAGCGAAATGGTTTTGGTTGGCTGGTCGCAAACTTCGGTTGGCCCCCAGTATTGAATGGGTCCAGGATAAACGAATGAAGTTTCGATGGCCCATTTTTCGCGGTTCGCTGCCAAAAATTTGAAAGGTGCACCGTCCAATTCAACCAAAGCTTTCTGAATCACAGGTTTCATGTGGCCATGACGACGTTCCATATTCATCATCATGGTAACCGGAACTCCACCTGCAATCCATTCCGAGGCCGGAGCCGTCAGGTTGCGAACAGACGACATATAGCCAGTTTTCCCTTCAGCGATCAGGAACGATGAATTGTATCCCAGTGAATAACAATAGTCAGCGTCAAAGTTCGAAGGGGCGGCACAGCGGCCTTCATATCCAAAGAAATGGTATTGTGTTCCAAACTTACCGGTGAACTGGCCGGTTTTCTTCATTTCTTTCAAACGGCTTTTTACCATCTCTCCCAGTAATTTCTCAGTTTCGATGAGCGATACCTGTACATTTCCGTGCGGATCGCGGTCGAGTGTCAACTGATCGGCAATTCCAGATGGAAGCGAAGTGTAAACTTTAGCCGACTCTGACGATAATATTCCGGCCACAAAAGCGCGTCCTTCGGCTTTATCGGTAAACGATTTAAATTTCTTTTCTGTTTCCGAGCCTTCGGCCAGCAAGTCGTTCAGTTCAGAAATCAGGTTTTTCATTTCAGGAACAAATTCGACCAAGCCTTCCGGAATGAGAGCCACTCCAAAATTGTCGCCGTTGGCGGCACGTTTGGCAACAATGTCGGCCATGTAATTAACAATTTCGCCCAAAGTCTGCTTTTTCATCTCAACTTCTTCCGAAATGAGGGTAATGTTTGGCTGAGTTTGCAGCGCACATTCCAATCCGATGTGCGAGGCAGAACGCCCCATCAGTTTAATAAAGTGCCAGTATTTTTTGGCTGAATTGGCATCGCGCTGGATGTTTCCGATTAATTCGGAATACACTTTTGTAGCGGTATCGAAACCAAAAGAAGTTTCGATCATATCGTTTTTCAGGTCACCGTCAATGGTTTTGGGGCAACCAATAACCTGGATTCCTGAATTCTTTGCGGCATAATATTCAGCCAGAACGCAGGCATTGGTGTTGCTATCGTCGCCCCCGATAATAATTAAGGCCTGAATGTTTAACTTTTTCAGGATTTCAGCCCCTTTGTCGAACTGGCTGGTTTCCTCCAGTTTGGTACGGCCCGATCCGATAATGTCAAAACCACCGGTATTGCGGTATTCATCCACAATTCCGGCAGTCAGTTCCACATATTTATGATCGACCAAACCACCGGGACCACCCCGGAAGCCGTACAATTTGCTGTCAGGATTAATATTCTTTATACCATCGAAAATACCGGAAATCACATTATGACCGCCGGGAGCCTGTCCGCCCGAAAGAATAACACCAACATTAACAGCAGGATACGCTTTTTTCTGGCTGCTTGCCTCAAATGAAATCATGGGCATGCCATAGGTATTTGGAAAAAGTTTCTCAATTTCAGTCTGATCGGCAACCGATTGGGTCTTCTCACCTTCGACCAGTTTAACCGACGATTTCAATGAATTAGGAAGCTTCGGCTGATATTTAGCCCTTTCTGATTGCAATGCACTAATGGTCATAGTATAATTTTTTTGATAGGTTTTTAATTAAAAGCGCCGCAAAATTAATCTAAAACCATTGGTTTTAACTCCCGAATTGAGGTGCATCGGCCTAATTTAAAGTAAATTTAAAAACGAACGGTTATCCGATCGGAAAATTAGCGTCATTACCAACGCTGCTGGCTTTTCCTTTGTAAAATTCGCTGTATTTGATACAATGTCGGTTAGATTAGCCGCCAACAGGGCAAATCCAAACGACATTGTACCAGGATATTATTATTCCATAAATATTGAATTTCATTCACTTTGAACTTCCGGATCTTCAGGTGCCGTTTTTTCAATCGTTCGCCGGGCATCACGGAGTGCCTTGTTGATGAGCCATTCAATTTGTCCGTTGGCACTACGGAATTCCTGCGCAGCCCATTTCTCGATGGCATCATACACAGCAGGCTCAATCCGCAATACAAATGATTTTTTCTTAGCCATAATTTTCACCCTCTTGTTTTTCCATGCCGATCATCCTGAAATTATACCCGAATCAAGGGAAACGAAAAATTAAAACCTATTTGGCAACGATAAAACTACTAATCGCTTCAACTAACTTCTGATTCAAAGGAAGATCAGGCTGGTTATAGGATTGAATGTTTTTTGTCCGGTCGTCACCAACATCTTTGAGAACATGGTTCATTCCTTCAATAACTACCAGTTTTGCATCGGGTTTTGCGGCCTGAAGGCGGTCGGCATCATCCACACTAACCTGAAGATCGGAAGTTCCCTGAACAATTAAAACGGGCTTCTTTAACTTGGCAATTTCAATTTTCGGATCATATTTAAACCATGAAATCAGGTAGGGTTGTACACTTGGACGGAACAAGGAGTAAAGCATTGGATTGACTTTGGCAACTGTTTTGCCAACAACAAGTGAATCCAGAATTGGGTTGGTTTGTTCAAGTATAGCTTGCGGCTGTGCTTTCAACTGTTCCCTGATGATTTTATCCCCAGACTCACCGGCGCCGGCAATGGAAACAAATTTATCTACTTCGTCGTCCAGCGAAGCGACCATGCCAATGAGCGAACCTTCGCTGTGCCCAATAATCACAACCTGACTAAAGTTCGGATTCTCCCTCAGTAGGTGGGCCCAGCCAACGGCATCTTTGATATACATTTCAAACCGTAATTCTGATTCGGATAAACCGGCAGCCTGGCTTTTGTCAATGCCCCGTTTATCGTATCTTAACGAGGCAATCCCTTTCACAGCCAATGCCCCGGCCAACATTTTCAGCGAATTGTTTGTCATTATCGCATTGTTTCCATTGCGGTCGGTTGGGCCCGAACCGGCAATAATTAGCGCCACCGGGACCGGCAATTTTGCATCCGGCATGGTTAAGGTTCCTTCGAGGTTCCCCGTTGCCGTTTTCAGAATAACTGTTTCCTCTTTCTGGCCAAATACCAGTGTTGAAACAAACACACCAACAACAAAAGCTACTACTTGTATTTTCATAATTAATTTGTAAAATTTTTTGGGTTGTTTTGTTTTATCATTTCATCCATTGCGTAAAGAATTGCTTGCGAACGTTGGGTACTGAACAATACTTTTTTACCATTGGTCAGGTAAAGTTGAAGGCCCATGTTTCCGCCGATAATGTATCCACGTCCCCATTTTCGGCCAAATCCCCGGCGAAGGCCCCAGCCACCGTAATCAAGAATCGCACTGTATTTTCGAATTTCGTAGCGTTGAATTTCAGCTTTCGAAATTAACTTATTCCCAAAAGTAATCGGGAAAAACCGGTAATGTACACCGTCCTGATCGATCCAAACCTCAAGTTTCATGACTAACGATCCCCATAAAGTAACCGCCATAGTGATTATCAGCAAAACCAAAGCCCAGTTTGGCGCTGGATTGTCGCCTATTTCAACACCCTTGAATGTTTGCTCGTACAAGGCGTAGAAAAAGAAAATTAGCAGGGGAATATGTGTACCCAGAATCAGGATAAGGGTCCAGCCCTGAGTAAACGATTGAGTTTCTTTAAACAAAACTTTTTTCATGTTTTTACTGATAAAGTGTCCCGGTATTCACAACCGGAGTTGCTTCTTTGTCGCCACACAATACAACCAGTAAGTTACTCACCATGGTTGCCTTTTTGTCTTCGTCAAGGTTTACAATTTCGCGCTTACTTAATTCCGACAAAGCCATTTCAACCATGCTCACTGCACCTTCAACAATTTTAAAGCGGGCTGCGACAATGGCGGTAGCCTGTTGGCGTTTCAACATGGCCTGGGCAATTTCCTGCGCATAAGCAATGTAGTTGATGCGGGCTTCAATCACATGGATTCCGGCAATATCCAATCGTTCACGAATTTCGTTTTCAAGCATTTGGTTTACTTCTTCACCGCCATCGCGCAAAGTAATTTTAGCATGATCGTCTTCAATGTTGTCATACGGATATAAACCGGCAAGTTTCCTTAGAGCAGCCTCGCTCTGAACAATCACAAAATGTTCGTATTCATCAACACCAAAAGCTGCGCGGTAAGTCTCTTCAACTTTCCATACCAGCACAAGGCCGATCATAATCGGATTACCAAGTTTATCGTTCACTTTAATCGGTTCGCTATTGAAGTTTCGGGCCCGAAGTGAAAATTTCTTTTTAACGAAAAACGGATTCACCCAAAAGAAGCCATTATCCTTCAGTGTTCCTTTGTAAGCGCCAAACAAAACCAAAACGTAACACTGATTCGGATCGACTGCGGTAAAACCGGGTGCCAGAAGCACAAAGAAAAAGATCAGGACAACAGAAGGAACAATTATTTCAGAAACAAACCCGGCAATTGCCAGTGCAAGAATTACAAATTCGATCACCAGGAACAAATATCCGGAACGGGCACTAAATGACTTTTCCATACTATCAGATTTAAATTGTTTTGATACTATATTAATATCACAAATGTAAATAAAAAAAGCATCTGTGCAAGATGCTTTTTAATACTTTTTTGGTTTTAGTTCAGATTCAATTCAATTGTTCCGGTATTTTCAGATTTCAGTACTTCAAACTGGGAGGCAAAATTAAATATGGCATCCAGGCTTTTCTGTGAAGGTTCAAATCCATCTTCGGAACAATTCATGTCTTGATTTAAATCAGCATCAGATATCTGAAGAAAATCAAGTTCTTTTTTTCCGGAATAGTATGAATTGATCAGGAAATTTAAGGTAGAGAATCTACTCATAGGCGTAAATTAATTTAATTTTAAGTATAACGCCTTCTGAGTAATAATATTGTAATCCGAACATTAATTTTTAGTCATGCTCAGGTTTTTTTTCTCGATTAGTTTTCTCAGGTTAATCAAGGCATAGCGCATACGGCCCAAAGCCGTATTAATGCTAACATCGGTCAACTCAGCGATCTCCTTGAAACTAAGGCCTTGAAAATGGCGCATCATAATAACCTGACGCTGATCGTCGGGCAATTCCTTAATCAAAAGGTGCACGTCGCTGTTAATTTGTTCGCAAACCAGCCTGTCTTCGATGTTCTCTTCCGAAAATTTCGGTGAATTAAAAAGATCAATACTGACATCGTCGTTCGAGGTTGTGCTGAGCAGTTTTTCTTTCCTGAAATGATCAATGATCAGGTTGTGCGAAATACGCAGCACCCAGGAAATAAATTTACCGTTTTCGGTATATTTCCCTGTTTTCAGCGACCGGATAACTTTAATAAAGGTATCCTGAAAAATGTCTTCAGCGAGATGATGATTTTTTACGATCAGTAAAATGTAGGTAAAAACTCTCTTTTTATGGCGGGCAATAAGAATCTCAATCGCAGCCTGATCGCCATCAACAAATTGTTTTACGAGCGCATTGTCGCTCAGATCTTCTGTTCTGAACATTACTCTGATTATTATGTGACTGTTTTCAATAATTAAAGAGTAGAGTTCCTTCGATAGGCCGGCTTTTTTGAATATGCGTTAAACAATTTGCTAATTTTGTCCGTGTAAAAATGAGTCATTTTTTTCACAAAAACAAATTTTTTTATACTTACAATAACATAACGATGGATTCTTCCTTAAAAAATTCACCATACATCCAAATTAAAGGCGCCAGAGTACACAATCTTAAAAATATTGATCTCAACATAAACCGGAATAAGTTCGTTGTAATCAGTGGGTTATCCGGATCAGGAAAGTCTTCGCTGGCCTTCGATACACTTTACGCCGAAGGACAACGAAGGTATGTTGAAAGTTTGTCGTCGTATGCCCGGCAATTCCTGGGCCGGATCAATAAGCCTGAAGTTGACTACATTAAAGGAATCCCGCCTGCAATTGCCATCGAGCAAAAGGTAAATACCCGTAATCCGCGCTCTACCGTTGGAACTTCAACCGAAATTTACGATTACCTGAAGTTGCTTTATGCACGAATTGGGCGCACCATTTCTCCGGTTTCAGGAAAAGAAGTGAAGCAACATCATGTTAGCGACGTAATTAATTTCATCCAATCGTTTCCTGAAAACACCCGGATCCTGATTGGTTCGCCCCTGAAAGTCAAAAATGGAAGGACGCTGATTCAGGAAGCGGAACTGTTGCTGCAACAAGGTTTTACCCGACTTGAAATTAATAAAGAGATTGTAAAAATTGATGAACTCCTGAAAGAAAACAAGGCAATCTCTTACAACGATGCAGGTTGCAACATCGTGATTGACCGGGCAACCGTTCTGGATGACGAAGATAATCTCAGCCGGATTGCTGATTCGGTACAAACGGCATTTTTTGAAGGTCACGGCGAGTGCCTGGTAGAAGTGTATGTCGGCAATGAAATCAGGGAAGAGCATTTTTCAAATCTGTTTGAGGCCGATGGCATTGAATTCGAGGAACCTTCGGTGCACATGTTCAGTTTTAACAACCCGGTTGGCGCCTGTAAAACCTGCGAAGGATATGGTAAAGTAATCGGTATCGACGAAGATCTGGTCATTCCGAACAAATCGCTGTCGGTTTATCAGGATGCCATAGCCTGCTGGAAAGGCGATAAAATGAAAGAATGGAAAGACGAACTGGTTTACGCGGCCGAAAAATTCAACTTCCCGATTCACAAGCCTTATTACGAGCTGACCGAAGATCAACGTCACTTGCTTTGGACCGGAAATAAATATTTTCAGGGCTTGAACCAGTTTTTCAAAATGCTGGAGGAAAATACCTACAAAATCCAGTACCGGGTGATGCTTTCGAGGTACCGCGGCAAAACCAACTGTCCCGACTGCCTGGGAACGCGCCTGAAAAAAGAAGCCATGTACGTGAAGGTTTCCGGAAAATCGGTACAGGATCTGGTGCTGCTTCCGATTAACGAACTTCAGGAATTTTTCCTGAAATTGAAATTGACTGACCACGAAACCAAAATTGCTGAACGGATATTGACCGAAATAAACAACCGGCTCGAATTTCTGAACGATGTCGGATTGGGCTACCTGACTTTAAACCGGCTTTCATCCACCTTGTCAGGCGGCGAATCACAGCGCATCAACCTGGCAACATCGCTCGGAAGTAGCCTGGTTGGCTCCATGTACATTTTAGACGAACCCAGTATCGGACTTCATTCCAGGGACACGGCACGGCTGATCCGTGTTTTACGCAAGCTTCAGAAACTGGGAAATTCGGTACTGGTTGTTGAGCACGACGAAGAAATTATCCGGGCTTCCGACGAGATTATCGACATTGGCCCGCTGGCCGGACGTTTGGGAGGCGAAGTGGTTTTTCAGGGAACCCATGAACAACTCGAATCCTCGTCGGAAAGCCTGACGGCCAAATACCTCACGGGAAGGGAAAAAATTTCGGTTCCGGCATCGCGTCGCAAATGGAGCAATTACATTGAAATTACAGGTGCCCGCGAAAATAACCTGAAAAATGTGAGTGTAAAATTCCCGCTCAATACCATTTGTGTGGTTACCGGGGTGAGTGGCTCCGGAAAATCGTCGCTGGTTACCAAGGTTCTGTACCCGGCACTGGCCAAAATGTTTGGCGGGTTCAGCGAAAAAACCGGGCAACACGACCAGATTCGCGGTGATTTCAACCTGATCACTTCAATCGAATTTGTTGATCAGAACCCAATCGGGAAATCCTCGCGTTCAAATCCGGTAACTTACCTCAAAGTTTATGACGAAATCCGCAAGCTATTCTCCGAATTGCCGGGCTCAAAATTCAACGGGTTTAAACCCTCACATTTTTCGTTCAACATTGAAGGGGGACGGTGCGAAGAATGTCAGGGCGAAGGAGAGATAACCGTTGAGATGCAGTTCATGGCCGATATTCACCTGGTTTGCGAAAGTTGCAAAGGAAAACGGTTTAAAGATGAAATCCTTGAAATTGCCTTCGAGGGGAAAAATATTTACGACATTCTCGACCTGACTGTTAACGAGGCCATCGACTTTTTCCACAGCCACAAATCAACCTCCTCAAAAAAAATTGCAAAACTCCTGAAACCACTTCAGGATGTTGGATTGGGCTATGTCAAACTCGGACAATCGTCGAGTACACTTTCCGGCGGTGAAAGTCAGCGAATCAAGCTGGCATCGTTTCTGGCCAAGGAAAAAGGAAGTCCGTCGTTATTCATTTTCGACGAGCCAACTACCGGGCTGCATTTTCACGACATCCGGAAATTACTCGATTCATTCAACGCCCTGATCGCGCGGGGCCACAGCATCATCATCATCGAACACAACCTGGATGTCATTAAATGTGCTGATTGGGTGATTGATCTGGGACCGGAAGGTGGAAAAGATGGTGGAAAAATCATCTTTGAAGGAAAACCTGAAGATCTGGCCACGATTCCGGAATCCTATACAGGGGCAGCCTTGAAAGAAAAATTGACTTAAGAATATTGCATAACATCGCAAAAAAAGGAGGCCGTAACTTTCGTTACGGCCTCCTTCGCATAAAGAATATTTTCTTACATACGTTTTTCTTTGATTCGGGCTTTTTTGCCGGTAAGAGCACGTAAGTAATACAGTTTAGCTCTGCGTACGCTACCTTTCTTGTTCACTTCAATCAGGTCGATAAACGGTGAATAAAGCGGAAAGATACGTTCAACACCAATGTTTCCCGACATTTTCCGAACAGTAAAAGTTTTGGTAATGCCAGTTCCTTTTGTCTGAATAACCACACCACGGTAATTCTGGACACGTTCCTTGTTACCTTCCTTGATTTTGTAGTGAACGGTAATGGTATCACCTGAGCTGAATTGCGGATGTTCCTTTGTTTCAGCCAGAAACGCGTTTTGTGCAACTTTAATTAAATCCATTTTTTTTAAGTTTTAGTGGCAATATTACATCAAATCAATGAGTAAGAGATTGCAGAAATGTGGCGCAAAAATAATAAAATTATTCATTCAACAAGCAGTGCTTCTAAAAAGACTTCGTTCATTTCTGAAAATCAATGACCTGCCGGGCCAATTACCTTTAAATGATCGTCGGTTTGATTCACAATTACTTTCTTCCACCAATCGGGATAACCGGGCTGATCCGGATCAGGCGTCATGCCTGTTTCGGTGCGCAGAAATACCCCATCTTTCTCTTTCTTGATATTTCCATCCATGTATTTTACGATCAGGAAGTGTTCCAGTTTTTTCCACTCGCTGGTCATTCCATTGGCCTGGCTCACCGAATAATCAGTCAGAAAATTAATTGCCTCCTGTTTTTTGCCTGCATTCCATAAATTCTGGGCAGCCAGATCAACACTTGGCGTGTAGGCAATAAATTTTTCTTCCAGATTTTTCTGCACTTTCTGAATATCCGGGATCATGGCATCGTAACGCAGGTAAGCAAAGTTTGCAACAACGTTAAAAGTCCAGAAAGCCGAGGTTTCAGAAAACGTAAGCATGTCGCCGTTTCCCACCCTGAAACATTCAGGAATTTGGTTAATTCCGCAGTACATCGGTGCGTAACAGGTGCTGTAGGTATCGTCAACGCCGAACCAGAGAATTCCGCCAATCGGGTTGGGCAACCACGAGCGCGACTGGGCCACAAACGAAAAGCCGGTTTGCTGGGTAGAAGCTGCACGTTCATTGCAATATTCGACCGAATCAACTTTGAAGGTGAGCGGACGCCAGCGGTATGGAAGTTTAAATGGGCCGGCACCAATATCTTTGGTCATGTCTAAAACAGTTCCTTCAAAATGATCGCGCATCAAGCCCATGACATCCTGAACAGTCAGTTTTTTGTCGGGTTTAATCCACAAAGGCATTCGGTTGGAAGCAAATTTGTTTTCTCCGTCGTATTTTATGTTTCCTAAAATGTAATTCTCGTATTGTTTCATGTTCGAGTTTACCTTGTTAAAGCCCGACCAAACACGGGCTTCGCAGAAACGTGAACCTTCGAAATTGACCGGTGCATATACATCAGAAAAACTGAAATCCTTATTTTTACCATCGAACCAACCTTTTTCGCGGGCAAACGAAATCACATCTTTGGCAAAAAGGCAGTTTGCCGGGTCGTTCAAGGGGAAAGTGGTAATCCGTGCCTGATTGGCATGACCACTAATGTAGCCGTCGGGAATGCGCTCGGCGACCCAAACAGCGCCTTTTTCTCCTTCGCCCTTACCAATCATTTCAAATATCCAGGCTTCGTTCGGATCAGAAACTGAAAACGATTCGCCTTCGCTGGCATATCCGTATTTTTCAACCAGGTCGGTCATCACTTCAATGGCTTCCCGGGCTGTTTTTGCCCGTTGCAGGGCCACGTAAATCAGGCTGCCGTAATCCATAATTGCGCCAGCTTGTTTGAACAACACTTCACGCCCGCCATACGTTGTTTCGCCAATGGCCACCTGGTTTTCATTCATATTTCCAACCACACTGAAGGTATGTGCAACCTGAGGTATCCGGCCCATAAACTTACCGGTATCCCACTCATAAATGTCGCGTGTTGCGCCTTCAGGATAATCTTTTGCAGGTTGATAATACAATTCGCCGTAAAGCGTGTGCGAATCGGCGGCATAGGTTATCATGGTCGAACCATCAACCGTGGCGCCTTTTGTAATCAAAAAATTGGTACATCCGTAGGAGAACTGTCCGCCCAGGGAAACACCCAGGAGTAGTAAAAACGCAATACGTTGAATCTTTTTTATCATGATCAGTATTAATTTTGAATTTGTACTTTCTACAAATATAAATATTCTCGGGACTTAAAATTTTTGGCCCTGAATTAAGCGGCTAAAGAAGCCTGATTTTAAGCAAACGAACCATGAGAAAGCTCAGAAAAAGTATCCAGTTTTCAGTCTCAATTTTTCAAAATACCGATTGCCACGGAAATCCATCCAAAAACAAAGGCTATCCCGCCAAGTGGTGTAATCGCCCCAATCCATTTGATGCCGGTTAAGGCCAGCATGTATAAACTTCCGGAGAAAAGGACAATTCCGGCAAAAATAAACAAGCCCGCCCGATTGAGCCATTTCGATTTTAGCTGAAATCCGATCAATCCGATGAGCAACAAACCGAGTGCATGGTAATACTGGTACTCGACGCCGGTTTTGTAAACCTGCAAAAGGTCGGGCGAAAGCTGAGACTTCAACGCGTGCGCACCAAAAGCCCCGAACAAAACACCCAAAGCCATAAAAACTGCTCCTGAAAAAAGTATGTTTCGGTGATTCATTTTTTCCTGATTTTTGGAGACAATAACAATTCGTACAAGCTGAAGTTTTCAGAAAAAAAATCCCGAAGAAATTTCTGCGGGATTTTAACTTTATAGTTTTAACTGGTAAGATTAATCCAGCTTATGAATCACCAATCCTGAACGCAATTTGGGTTCGAACCAGGTGGTTTTGGGTGGCATGATGTTGCCCGAATCGGCAATGTTGATCAGTTGCTGCATCGAAACCGGGAAAAGCGCAAATGCAACTTTCATTTCGCCCGAATCGACGCGATTCTGCAAAGCGCCCAACCCGCGGATTCCGCCCACAAAGTCGATGCGGGTTGAAGTGCGCAAATCGGCAATCCCCAAAACCTGATCGAGCACCAGGTTCGATAAAATGGTTACATCCAGCACGCCGATTGGGTCGTTGTCGTTGAACGTTCCCGGTTTTGCGGTCAGTTTATACCAGTTCCCGGAAAGGTACATGCTGAATTCGTGCAACTTGGCAGGTTTGTAAATTTCGGTACCGGCCAACTCCACTTCGAAATCTTTTTTTAGTTTTCCAAGTAATTCACCTTCAGTCAAACCATTCAGGTCTTTTACAAGCCGGTTATAATCAATAATTTGCAATTGATTGTCGGGAAAATGAACGGCCATAAAGAAATTGTATTCTTCGTTGCCGGTATGGTTTGGGTTCTGGCTTTTCTTTTCTATTCCGATGCGGGCAGCCGCTGCTGTGCGGTGGTGTCCGTCGGCCACATAAGTTGAAGGAACTTTCGTGGCAAAAAGTTCTTCGATTTTCCGATTGACCGCAGTGTCGTTGATGGTCCAGAAATGGTGCCCAAATCCGTCTTCAGCAACAAAATCATAGTCCGCTTTTTGGTTTTTCACGATCGAGCCAACGATGTCATCTATTTCAGGAACAGCGCGGTACGAGAAGAAAACCGGTTCAATATTGGCATTCAGGTAGCGGGTCAGGATCATGCGGTCTTCCTCCTTATCTGGACGGGTCAACTCATGTTTTTTAATAATTCCCCGGTTGTAATCTTCGCAGGCGGCGGCGCCCACAATTCCGTATTGCGTGCGGTCGTTCATGGTTTGCGCGTAAATGTAAAATTTAGCCTCTTCATCCTGAACCAGCCAGCCTTCCTCCTGAAAATTCACGAAATTCTGGACCGATTTCAGGTAAACAGTTTCCGAATGAATGTCAGTTCCTGAGGGGCAATCGATTTCGGCGCGGGTGATGTGAAGCAGCGAACAGGATTTGCCTTCAGCCATCTGGGCCGCTTCAGCACTGTTCATTACGTCGTAAGGCAAACAGGCCAGGTCGCTGGCAATCGCTTGTGGCGGACGGAGTCCTTTAAATGGTTTTACAGTAGCCATAAAATATTTGTGTTAAGATTATTCGATTTCCTGATTTGATTTCCGAAGTTGATATTTTTTATACCATTTCCACGCAAAGCTCCGGATGACGACCTTCCTGCCGGAAGAATTACCGGAAGGCCTTGCCCAAGGGGTAAGCACGACTGCAATTCCGGAAGCAATCAGCGCCCTAAAAAAACTGTCCTGAATGTACAACACCCAGGTAAACAAGTACATAATGTCGAAAATAGCCAGGAAGGCCATCAGGTTAAAAAATGCGATTCTAAATTTCAGGCTCATTACAATAAACTATTCAAATTATTCTATATCAATACGATACTTGCTAAGCAACCCGACAATGCCCGGATATGAAAAACGGGCGTTCCTGATCTGATTCTGATCCGGATCAAAAGAATAATTCAGTGCGGTCCTGAAATCAGTTTTCTGAAGGTTGCAGTTTTGAAACACGGCCTGAAGCAGATTGCAATTATGAAAACGGGCTTCCGACAGGTCGGCATCTGAAAAATCGACTTCTTTCAGTGAACAATCGGCGAAATTGGTTTTCTTCATTTTCTTCCCTGTGAAGGATGAAAAATCGAGCAGGCAGTTTTTAAAACCAACCTCGAACATGAAATCAGAACAGCGGTCAAAGTTAATCCCAATCAGTTTACAATGTTCGAAAATTATGGATTTCAGGCCTGTTGAGGTAAAATTAACCATTGAAAAATTACACTCGACGAACCGGCAATCGAGCAGATTACTGTGCGACAGATCGGTATCGGAGAAATCGCAATTGTAAAACGTACAGTGATCATACTCAGTCGGAATGAGCCTTTGCGACGCATAGCATTCTCCTTTAAAATCCTGATCATCAATCCATTTTTCAATCATCGCCACGCCGTATCTTATTTAATTGTTAACCCTGAAAGTTTGGTCGCCGCGTTCGAGGTAAGCCACAATTTGCTCGGCAGCAGCAATTCCGGCGTTGATGTTGGCTTCAGCCGTTTCTGCGCCCTGCTTTTTCGGCGTGGCATAATAGCGGGTTCCGTATTTTTCGTCTAATTCGGCATGGCAATCGGGCGCAATATCGGTCACGTATTTAAAATCAGGCCGCTCATCCAGCATTTTTTTCAAGCCTTCTTCGTCGATTATTTCCTTTCGGGCCGTATTGATGAGCGTTGCACCTTTTGGCATTTTATTCATCATTTCGAAGTTGATCAGTTTCCGGGTTCCGGGGTTTGAAGGAATGTGCAAAGTCAGGTAATCGCTGTTTACAAATATTTCGTCAACCGAGTCGGCAACCACAATATCGTAGGTTGCCATGCCAATTTTCGTGATGCACGGATCGAGTGCAATGACTTTCATGCCAATGCACTGAGCTATTTTTGCAACCCGTCGGCCAATGTACCCACAACCATAAATTCCCAATGTTTTCCCTTTCAGTTCGGTCCCGGCCATCCCTTTAAAATTGCCGCGTGCCATAAAAATCATCAGGCCAATGGTTAATTCGGCCACTGCATTCGAGTTTTGTCCGGGAGTGTTCATGGCCACAATTCCTTTCTCCTTGCAGGCCACGGTATCCACATTATCAAATCCTGAACCTGCCCTGACCACTACTTTCAGTTCTTTGGCCGCCTCAACAATTTCGCGGTCAATCACATCACTCCGGATGATGATGGCCTGAACGTCTTTCACTGCATCCAGGAGATCCGACTTCGAGGTATATTTCTCAAGCAAACGAATTTCGTAGCCTGCCTTTTCAAAAATTCCGGTCATTTGTTTCACCGCCACCGGGGCAAACGGTTTTTCAGTAGCTATTAATACCCTTTTCATAGATTAGTTTTTTGGCAAAAAAGAAAAGCAGAACCCCCATTCTGCTTTTCTTTCCGATTTATTGAAGTTTCATTTTTTCGAATGCTTTCATGGCATCAACCAAGGCAATGACGCTTTCTTTCGGAAGCGCATTGTAGGTTGAGGCACGGTATCCGCCTACCGAGCGATGACCTTCCAATCCCAGCATTCCCAACGATTTGGCATAGGTCAGGAATTCAGGTTCCCATTCTTTGTATTCGTCGTTCATGACGAAACAAATATTCATCAGTGAGCGATCGTTTACATCAGGAATATTTGCCTTGAACAATTTATTGCGGTCGATTTCATCGTACAGGATTCCGGCCTTTTCGATGTTCATTTTTTCCATCACTTTCACACCGCCCAATTCTTTCAGCCATTTCAAGGTTTGAAGGGCCGCGAAAACCGGAACTACCGGAGGCGTGTTGAACATGGATTCATTTTCGATATGCGTGCGATAATTCAGGATTGTGGGAATTTTACGGGAAACTTTACCCAAGGCATCTTCTTTTACAATGACAAAAGTAACTCCGGCCGGGGCAAGGTTTTTCTGGGCCCCGCCATAAATGATGGCATATTTCGAAACATCGAGCGGACGGCTGAAAATGTCGGATGACATGTCGGCAACCAGGGGCACTTTGCAATCGATATCGTAACGGATTTCGGTCCCGAAAATCGTATTGTTGGTCGTGATGTGAAAATAATCAACATCTTCAGGAATGGTGTAACCTTTTGGGATATGGTTGTAATTGCTTGCTTTTGAAGAAGCTACTTCGATAACTTCACCAAAAACCTTGGCTTCTTTTTGAGCTTTGTCTGCCCAGGTTCCGGTGTTTAAATAGGCAGCCTTTTTCTCAAGCAGGTTGTAAGGCACCATCATGAACTGCGAACTGGCGCCACCGCCTAAAAACAACACGTGGTACCCTGCAGGAATGTCGAGCAATTCCTTGAAAAGTTGCTGAGCTTCGTTGTTTACGGCGACGAATTCTTTGCTCCGGTGCGAAATTTCCATCAGGGAAAGTCCGGTTCCGGCAAAATCGATCAACGCTTCGGCGGTGTTTTTAATGGTGAATTGCGGTAAAATTGAGGGACCCGCATAAAAATTATGCTTCTTCATTTTAAATGGATTATGGGTTAATAACTATCTACTATTTGTTTATAAGCAGATAACGGTTCAAAATAAACCAATATCTGATTCTGTATTTCTGAGATAAATCACGCTTCAATTTGATACTACAAGTTATAAAACATTCAACGAATTACAACCAGCATTTTGCAACAAACTGAGGCAAAAATCAGGTTCATTTTACCTTTTCCAATACCGCAGCATCGATCAGCCTGTCGTCGGAAAAGAGCGGCACGACCCGCGTCTGATCTGGAGTCAGGCAATATTCGATGCAATCGTCGAGCCCTTTGGAGGCCAGTCGTTTTTTTTGGGCAGTTTTCTGTAGGTACCCGATTAAATTGGGCTTAGCCAGGTTCCATAAATCAATGGAAGCCAGCGTTGAATCGCAGATGGTTTCAAACTTTCCGGATTCGAGCAGGCGCTCGGCCAGTGCTCCGGCAAAAACTGTATCCTCGAGGCTGAAACGGTCTTTCCACGAAGCGCAAAAAATGAGAACCGGCAAATCCTGCTG